>JAYUXQ010001245.1:0-6695 GCA_043752905.1 Nannocystis sp.
GCCGGAGCACGCCGCGGAACCGTCGCACGAGTCCGCGCGCCCGCAAGCCGACCGGCCCGCCTTCCCGCGAACGATGGCAATACGCTCTCTCGCCGGACCACACCCCAAAGCGGCGCGATCAGCGGAGCTCGTCGGACGCCGTGAACACGCTGACCCCGCGGGCCACGCGGTCGATGGCGCCTTGCTCGACGGCGCGGGCCAGCATCGCCGTGCGCGCGTTGTTCCGGCGCTCACTCAATCGCTGTTGAAAGTCTGCGAGCGGCTGGACCTGATAGTTCCAGCGCCGGTCACCTTCGCCGCAGTCCTCCCAGCCCGTGAAGCGGTCGTGGATCGTCCGCAGCACCACACTCCCGGGATCTCCCGACAGCGCGCGCACGTTGTCGACGAACGCGGCCGTGTACGACAGATACTCCTCGGCGTTGCTCAAATACAACGTCTTGACCGGCAGCCCGAGCGCCCGCGCCCCGGCGGCGATCGTCTTCATGGCTGTCTTTCCGGTCAGGTTGCCGTTGATCGACCGCAGGCGCCCGCCAGCGACCATCTCACGCATGTGCCCGTAGAGCTCGGGGTCTGACAGCCAGGTCCCCGCGTGGTGTTCGCTCCGCGGGGCCCGTACCTCGCCGAGGTAGGTGCGCAGCGCCTCGCGGTGATCGACGACGAACTTGTGCGCGCCGACCCGGTCGTCCCCGGGCATGTCGGCGAGCCCGGCCTCGATCAGCGCCGCGGTCTCCGCCTGCACCCCGGCGTCGAAGCGGGCCAGGAACGTCTCCGGATCCGGCGACGCTGCGATCAAGGCCATGTACACGCGATGCAGACGGACCACGTCCCTGTCGAGGTCGATGAGGTAGCCGACCTCGCTGCCGGCCACCGCCATCAGCGTGTAGTTCTGGTCCGATGCCACCCCCACGTGCACCCCGCCGAGCCCACGCAGGTACGGGAACCACAGGTCGTGGCGGTACTCGTTGCTGACCGTGAAGTGCTCGCGCCGGCTGATGATCCGCTCCTCGCCACCCGCGGCGAGCAGGGCCCGCCCCGCCGCATCGAGCGGCACCAGGCCCGGGTCCGCCACCACCGGCGGATCCGCGGTCACCACCGGGCTCGGGCTCGCCGGCTCGACCCGCTGCGCCGTCACCGACGCCGTGGGCTCCTCGCACGCAGGCGGCTCCTGAACGTCCTGACAGGCACAGGCCAACAACAACGCCACTCTAAACCGCAGCCGCACACGCATCGCGGGGCGACGATACTGCAACTCCCCGCGCGACGGCGGCTCTCGCCGCGTGCGCGAAGCCGCTACCCGGGCCCGGCGGGGCTCGGGTAGCATGCCGGAGAGGCACGCATGAACCGCAAGCTGCTCCGTGGCGAGTACCCCGTGGCGACCTGGATGGGCGTCACCCTGACCACCCACCGCATCTGGCAGGTCGTGCGCGAGGGCTCGACCTCCGCGATGGTGTCGTTCCCGGTCGAGTCCGTGCAGTGGACCAGGCTCGGGCGCAGCCATCTGCCGTACCTGTTGTGGCTGGCGCTGACCGTCGCGGTGCTCGGGGTCGTCGCGCTCGAGCACGACCGCACCGTCACCTATTGGTTGTTCGGCGTGGTGTTGCTGCTGCTCCTCCTCTACGCGACCTCGCGCCGGTTGATGCTCTCGGTCGGCGCCGGCCACGGGGAGATCCTCGTGCAGGTCGCCGGGGAGGGTGCCAGCGTCGAGGCAGCGCTCGAATTCATTCATCAGGTCGAGACGCGACGTCTCGCCACCACCGCACCGGAGCGGCCGACCGTCACCGGCGCGAGCGGGTCGTCGAGCACCTGGGTCAGCCCGCCCGACCCCGCCGAGCCGATGACCAACCTCACTTCCGTGACCATGGGCGTATAGCTGTCCATGCCGTACGCATAAGTTGCGGAGCCGCGAAGGGTCGACGCGCGTGGGCCATGGAGTAGGTTCGCGAGCGTGGCTCGAGCGGTCTGTATGCGCGTCTCGCCCCGGCCATCCCCGTCGCTCCTGTTCGCTCCTGTCACCTGGTCATGGCGACTATCCAATGGACGCTGCCCGAGCAGTTCGATGAGTACCGCCTGGTGCGGATGCTCGGCCGCGGCAGCATGGGCGTGGTCTTCCTCGGCCACGACCTCGTCCTCGACCGCCCCGTGGCGATCAAGTTCCTCAACGCCGTCGACGCCAACACCCGCGCCCGCGAGCGCTTCCTGACCGAGGCGCGCGCCGCCGCCCGCATCCAGCACCCCAACGTGATGGGCATCTATCGCGTCGGAGAGCTCGAGGGCCGCCTCTACATCATCGGCGAGTACATCCGCGGCGACAGCCTCAGCGACCTCCCGCGACCCATGCCCTGGCAAGAGGTCCTCAAGCTCGCCGTCGGCCTCGCCCGCGGCCTCGCCTGCGCCCACCGCCAGGGCGTCCTGCACCGCGACATCAAGCTCGCCAACGCCATGCGCAGCGAGGCCGGCGAGGTCAAGCTCCTCGACTTTAGCCTCGCCAAGCTGCTCGAGGGCACCCCCGTGTCCGGGCCCACCCCCATGTCCGGGCCCATGCCCGCCGCTGCCCGGCCCGACCCGCCCGCGGAGGACCCCGAGTCCACCGGGCAACTGCGCGTCGTCACCGGTCAAGGCGCTCGCAGCGGCCACATCGTCAAATCGACGCCCAGCACCGACAGCCGCCCGCACCGGGCCTCCTTGCCCGCGGCACACGAGGGCGTCGGGCTCGACAGCACCGTGGCCCGCGCGCCGACCCGGCCCTCGCTGTTACCGGCGCCGCCGAACATGGACGAATCGAGCGACTCGACGGTCGTCGGCACCCCGTACTACATGGCGCCGGAGCTGTGGCGCTCGCAGCCGGCCTCGCGCAGCTCGGATGTCTACGCGCTCGGCGTGCTGCTCTACATCCTCTGTTATGGCATGCCACCGATCGAGGGCAACAGCACGATGGAGCTCGCGCGGCGCAGCCAGGAGGTCACGCCCAAGCCCCTGCGGCTGGTCGCGCCCGCGGTCGACGCTCGCTTCGCAGAGATCGTCGATCGTTGCCTGCGACCGTCGGGCGAACGCTACCCCTCGGCCGACGAGCTGTGCACCGCGCTCGAGACCCTCGCCCTCGGCGCGGGCCCGGCCGAGGTCGTGCGGGGCAACCCCTACCGCGGTCTACAGGCCTTCGAGGCCCGCCACCGGGCCGTGTTCTTCGGCCGCGGCGCCGAGATCCGTGCCGTCGTCGATCGCCTGCGCGCCGAGCCCTTCGTGCTGGTCGCCGGCGACTCCGGCGTCGGCAAGTCCTCGCTGTGCCGCGCCGGCGTGCTCCCGGTGTTCACCGAGCAGGCGCTCGACCGCAGGACCTGGACCACGATCTCGCTGATGCCGGGGCGCCGCCCGCTGCAGACCCTGGTGTCCGCGCTGGCCTCGACGTTGACCTTGCAGGAGGAGCCCATCAAGGCCCTGCTCGAGTCCGAGCCCGGCGAACTCCTGCGAATGATCGCCCGCCAGCTCGGCAAGGATGCCGGCCTGATCCTCTTCATCGATCAGCTCGAGGAGCTCGTCACCCTCGCCGACCGCCACCAGCTGCAGACCATCGGCCGCTTCCTCGCCGACCTCGCCGGCGGCATCCCGGGGATCCGCCTGCTGGCGACCGTGCGCGGCGACTTTTTGACCCGCGTCGCCGCCCTGCCGCACATCGGCCTCCACATCAACGCCGCGATCCAACTCCTGACCCCGCTGTCGCGCGAGGGCGTCCGCGAGGCGATCGTCGGCCCGGCAAGGCTGCAAGACGTCGACTTCGACTCCGAGGCCTTGATCGACGAGCTCGTCACCGCCGGCGCCGAGGGTAGCCTGCCGCTGATGCAGTTCGCGCTCGCCGAGCTGTGGGAGGCCCGTGACACCGCGACCCGGCAGATCACCCTGCAGGACCTCGAGCGCATCGGCCGGGTCACCGGCGCCCTCGCACGCCACGCCGACAACGTCGTCGACGCCTTGCCGGCCGCCCAACGGGTCGCCGTGCGCCGCCTGTTGATGCGCCTCGTCACGATCGAGGACACCCGCGCCAGCCTGCCGCGCGAGGACCTCGTCGTCGGCGACCCCGCGCAGGAGGCCGCCCTCGAGGCCCTCGTGCGCGGCCGTCTCGTCGTCGTCCGCGAGGCCCCCGACGGCACCGTCTACGAGATCGCCCACGAGGCCCTCATCCGCAGCTGGGGCACCTTGCAGCGCTGGATCTCCGAGGAGCGCGAGGCCCGGGAGGCCCGCCACCGCCTCGAGATCGCCGCGCTCGAGTGGCAGCGGCTCGGCAGCGGCGACGTCGGTTTATGGAGCGCCGACCAGCTCGCCGAGAGCGCCATGCTCGAGCGCGAGTCCCTGCGCCCGCGCGAGCGTGACTTCCTGAGCGTGAGCCTGCGTGACCTCCGACGCCAGCGCCGCTTCAAGCGGATCGCGCTGGTCAGCGCGCCGGTCCTGCTGTTCGCCGTGTTCATCGGCTTTCGCGTGCAACAGGCGAGCGAGCTCGCCGGCAAGGTCGAACAGCAGCTCGCGCGCGCCGAGACGGCCCTCACCGACGCCCGCGCCTCGCAGGTCCAGGCCGCACGCCTGCGCGACCAGGCTTTCGCCGAATTCGACGCCAGGCAGAGCACGGCCGAGTCGCGCTGGAAGCTCGCGCGCAGCGCGGCGGTCGCGGCCGACCGTCAGTATCGCGGCGCTCTGCAGGCGCTGGAGACCGTGCTCGGCCTCGACTTCGAGCAGGCCGAGGCCCGGGCCCGCTTCGCCGAGGCGCTGTTCGAGCGCGCGCTCGCGGCCGAGGCCAGCGGCAAGCTCGACCTCGCGACCGAGCTGATCGAGCGGCTGCCGCTGGACAGCCCGCTGCTGGCCCGCTGGAACGCCCCTGGCATCCTCGCGATCGTCACCGACCCGCCGAGCAGCGTGACCCTGGCCAGGTACACCCTCGACCCCGCCACCCTGCGCCGCGAGCTCGGCCCGACGCGGGCTCTCGGTGACACGCCGGTCCGCGGCTTCGAGCTGCCACAGGGCTCGTATCGCCTCGGTCTACGGGTCGCCGGCGGAGAAGAGATCGCCTACCCCTTCACCGTCGACCGCGCGCAGGAGGTCGCGCTCGACCTCCGGCTGCCGCGCCCCGGCCAGCTCCCCGCCGGTTTCGTGTTCGTGGCGGCGGGGCAGTCCCGGATCGGCAGCGCGGACGACGAGATGGTCCGCAATTTCTTCGTCACTGTGCCACAGCACCCCGTGCAACTGTCCGCGTATATCATCGCCCGGCACGAGACCACCTACGCCGAGTGGCTCGCCTTCCTGCGCGACTTGCCGCCGGAGGATCGCGCGCGCTACCTGCCGAGCAGCGAGACCATGCTGCTCGGCGCCGGCATCGTCCTCTCGCAGGGCAAGGACGGCCGCTGGTCGCTCTCGATGTCCGCGGGCGAGCGGACCCTCAAGGCCGCCGAGGGCGAGCCGATCGTCTACCCCGGTCGCACGCTCCACGCGACCCAGGACTGGCTGCAGATGCCCGTCAGCGGCATCAACTTCGCCGACGCCGGGGCCTACCTCGCGTGGCTCGACCGCAGCGGTCGCGTCCCCGGGGCCCGCCTGTGCAGCGACTGGGAGTGGGAGCGAGCTGCCCGTGGCGCCGATGGGCGCATCTATCCCCACGCCGACCGGCTCGCGCCCGGCGACGCCAACATCGACATGACCTATGGCGACTCCGCCGAGAACCGCGGCCCGGACGTCGTCGGCCTCCACCCCGAGTCACGCAGCCCGTTCGGCGTCGACGACATGACCGGCAACACCTGGGAGTGGGTCCGGTCGTCCACGGACGAGGGCGAGGGCGTCGTACGCGGCGGTGCCTTCGCATACGAGGAGACGACCGGCGCCTGTCTCAACCGCAACCGCCTGCCGCTGGAAACTCGCGACTCCACCGTGGGGCTCCGCGTATGTGCATCACATAAATGAAGGACCGCACGTCCGGCGACCATGCAGGGAATGCCGGACGGTTTCTCGTTGAGATGCGGCACATTGTGGGATAGAGAGAACAGGGGTTTGTATGATCACGAAATGGCATTTTGGTTGGATTTTTGGGGCAAGCACTTGCTTATCGACGCTCGCAATCGCTGGATGCGACGCGCCTGATGATCCGAACGTCGGAGCATTGGACCAGGACGAGGTCGCCGACGACGACCACATCGACTTCACGCCGGTCGACCACGCGATCACGTTTCGCCAGCTGGCGGAGAACGGCATGGAGAGCAACGGTGCCAAGCTCAACGGCGCCAAGCTCAACGGCGCCAAGCTCAATGGTGTCACCCTCAACGCCGTCGAGCGCCTGGGTTCGGCGATCACGGGGCTCTCCTTCACGGGCGGGAGCCTGCTGAGCGCCTTCGACCAGGGCACGCAGAGCACCCGCATCGGCGCGGAGCTGGCCGACACGATCCTGATGGTCAACCTCGACGCTCTCGGCGGGGTCAAGAGGGTCAAGATCAAGAGCGTCGTGCAGAGCGCGGTGCAGGCGGGCGTGTACTTCTACACCGTCCAGAGCGAGGTCTCGACGGGCGTGTTCCAGACGATCTGTCTCGACGGCGCCGGCAACCCGACCGAGGCCATTCCGCTGTCGAAGGCCTACGACCCGGACACCGCCAGCCGTCTGCCCGACACCGACGCCCTGACCTGGGCCTGCCGCGGCGCTGCGCTCGCCAAGGCGATCGAGTGGGGCT
>JAYUXQ010001246.1:0-2692 GCA_043752905.1 Nannocystis sp.
CGTCGCGTCGCCGAGGGCCCGCTCGCCGACCTCTCCCTCGCGCTCGAGCGCCGCGCCTTCGCCCTCATCGAGCAGTCCTCCACCCCCGAGGAGCGCGGCGAGATCTATCGCGCCCCCGGTCACTTCCGCCGCCTCGCCGAGCGCTCCGCCGATCTCCTCGGCACCCTGTTCCCCGATCACGGCCAGGCCGACGCGCCGATCTTTCGCGGCCTCTACTTCGCCAGCGCCGGGGCCAGCACCGTCACCCCCACCGCCGCCATCGACCTCGAGCTGCAGGCCCTCGCCCGCGACTACGGCGACCTCCCCCAGCGCGGCGCAGGTCCCACCTCCCCGCTCGCGCGCCCCGCCTTCCTGCGCGGCCTGTTCGCCCAGGTGCTCCCCGACGACCGCTGGATCGCCGGCTGGACCCGACGTCGCCAGGGCCAGCAGCGCGTGCGTCACGGCCTGCGCGTCGCCCTCCTCTCGAGCGCGGCACTCGGCGCGCTCAGCCTGTCCCTCGGGTCAGCCCAGAGCAACCACCGCCTGCAAGGCGAGCTCAGCGCTGCGATCACCGCCCTGCAGAGCGACCCCGGCAACCCACGCCTCCCCCTGCCACCCGCCAGCATCGCCCCGATCCAGGCCGTCCACAACACCTTGCATGCGCACCGAAAAGATGGCGCCCCGTGGTCGCTGCGCCTCGGCCTCTATCAGGGCTCGGCCGTCGCCGACGAGGTCGACCGCGTGTACTTCACCACCGCGCGCGACCGCCTCCTGCAACCGACCGTCGCCCGCGCCCAGACCGGGCTGACACGCCTGCTCGCCCAGCACAAAGACAGCAGCGCCGCCCTCCCCACCGAGCAGTTCTGGCCCGCCGTCGACGCCCTCCATCTCTACATGTTGCTGACCCGCCCCGGCTCGGGCCAGCTCACTTTACAGGACTCCGCGCAGCGCCTGTGGCTCGCCGCCCACCTGCCCCGCGCCTGGGCCGACACCCTCGCGTTGACCGAGCGCGAGCAGGCCGAGGCGCGCAGCGTCAGCCGCGACTACGTCGAGTCGCTGGTCGCCCGCACCGACGACCTCGTACGCCGCGACGACACCCTCATCCTCGGCGTCCGCGAGATCCTGCGCCGGACCAGCCGCGGTCAGTTATGGGCCGAGGAGCTCGCGCTCGAGCAGATCCCCGGCGCCGGTGCGATCTCCCTGTCGACGATCGCCAGCGCCGGCTGGCTGACCACCAAGGAGGGCCGCCGCGTCGAGGCCGCTTACACGCGCAAGGGCTGGGACCACGTCCGCACCAAGATCCGCTGCCCCGCCACCCACGACGACCGCTACCTCGCCGCCGCCCTCACGATCGACGATCGCCTGTGTACCGAGGAGCGCGCCGCCCTCCACGGGCAATTCTTCAAGCGCTACGTCGAGTCGTGGACGCAGTTCCTCGGCGACATCTACGTCCGCGAGCCCGAGGGCTACAAGGACATCGAATCGCAGATCGTCGACATGACCACCCCCGGCGGCCCCGGCGTCAACGCCCTCGAGAACCTGTTTCGCGTCGTCGGTGAGAACGCCCAGCTGCCGATGGTCGCCGACACCAGCGCCACCAGCGAGCCCGACGAATTCATCGCCGCCGTCCTCGTCCTCGCCCGCCGCCAGGCCGGACAAAGAGGCATCGACCTCGCCGGCACCGCCGCCACTCCGGGCGACCAGGTCACCGTCGCCACCGTGCGCGACGCCTTCAAACCCTACTACAGCTACGGCTACAGCCCCCCCGGCAGCGAAGCCGGCGCCGCCTCGCCGCTACAGGCCTACATCCTCCTGCTCTCCAAGGTCGCCCATCCCCTCGGCCTCTACACCAAGGAGCGCAACCAGGAGGCCCTCACCCAGGCCAAGACCAGCGCCTCGCAGGTCTACGAGCTCGTCCACAACGAGCACTTCACCCAACGCGACCGCCGCTGGACCCCCGCCCTCGAGGGCATCCTCGACCCGCCCGTCCGCGGCCTGCTCGACGCCATCAACCGCGGCTCGCTCGACGAGCTGACCATGCGGTGGTGCAACGAGGTCGTCTACCCCTTCGACACCATGCGCCCCTGCTACCCCTTCAACAAGGGTGCCACCTGCGACGTCTCGGGCGACGAGGTCGCCGGTCTGTTCCAGCCGCAAAGCGGCAAGCTGTGGACGCTCTACGCCGACAAGCTGCAGGAGCGCTTCCCGTTCCAGGGCGACCGCTACGTCCCCGCATCGCAGGGTTACAACTCGCGCGTCAAGCTCAACCCCGCCGTCGCGCGCTTCCTGACCAACGCGCGCGAGCTCGGCGAGGTCCTGTTCCCCGCCAACGCCCCCGCCCCGAGCTTCTCCTTCGCCGTCCAGTTCAAGCCGCTGGAGACCGCCTCGCAGATCACACTGACCGTGGACGGCACCCCGATCTCGTATAATAACAGCGACCGCGACCGCTTCCAGCCGATGACCTGGCCCGGTCAGGGCGGCGCCCCGCTGACGCGCCTCGAGGCCCAGATCAAGGGCGGCATCTCCAAGGTCGAGGGCGCCGGCTTCTGGGGCCTCTACCGCCTCGTCGAGCAGGGCAACGTCATGCGCAGCGGCCGGCTCGTCGTCGTCAAACTCCTGTTCAACGACCGTGTCACCTCCGCCGAGATCCGTCTCAACCCGCAAGACGGCGCCGGCAACCCGCTGTTCGGCCGCGTGCGCGCCCTGCCCGAGC
>JAYUXQ010001247.1:0-2691 GCA_043752905.1 Nannocystis sp.
GCCGATCTCCGCGTGATGCTCGACGAGGCTGGTGTGCGTGCCATAGGGCAGCCGTAGCAGCTCGCTCCCGGGGATCTTTCGTTCCATCTCGGCCGCGACGCGGGCCCCCGGCGCGAACACATCGCGGTCACCCCCGACCAGCAACGTGGGCACGGTGATGTTCGGCAGGAGGTCCTCCGCGGAGTGCTCCTGGGCCGCCAGCGCCATCGCCGAGAGCGTCGCAGGATCGAGGTCGCGGACGAAGTGATCGACGATGCGCTGTACGTCCGCCCGCCCGGCCTCACGCCCCAACAACCGCAAGCTGCGCCCGAGGCGATACGCGATCGGCAAGGCGACGACCCGCTGCAGGCTCCGCAGACCGATCGTGAAGCTGCGCGCCGACATCCGCGCGATGCCCCCGTGCAGCAGCTTGCCCACCGGACCCAGCGCATTGTCGAAGACGCGGCCCGCCCCACCGAGCAGCAGCACCAGCGCGTCGACCCGGTCCGGTGCCAGCCGATACGCCTCGAGGCAGACCTGGCACCCCATCGAGAAGCCCACCAGCGTGGCCCGCTCACTGCCCGCGGCGTCGAGCACCCGCAGCAGGTCCCCCGCGAGCGCCGGAATGGTCACCGCCCCGGGACTGCGCGCGGGCGCCGACCGGCCGTGACCCTTGAGGTCCCAGTTGATGACCGTGTAGCGACTCGACCAGCGCCGATGCAGGTACGTCCAGAACACGTTCGAGGTGGTGAGCCCGTTGGTCAGCACCATCGCAGGCCCACGCCCCTCGACCCGGTAGGCGATCAGGCCGCCATCGGGGCCGACGAGGCTGCGGTCGTTGGCCAGCACACTTTCTCTTATCCCAGATCAGCCTCGTCCGGCAACGATGGAGATCAAGCAAGAGCGCCTGCTCGCCGCGTTCCCTGGATCCATGGACGCGATCGAGGCCAAGGATATCGACAATGTCGCTGGCGGCCGTGGGTCCACTGTCACATACACGTCGCGGCGAGCTGGCGATGATGGTTCATGCCCTCGGGGGGGCGCTCGTCTGAGCAGCAGGCGTGCTCACAAGTGCGCGCTAGCCCGGAGTTGACCGCGTTTGCGTGGGGTTGTTCACCCATGACCCGGCTGAAAATGGGGGGGATGCCCTCTGATCCATGTATGATGCGGGGATGAAAAACGTGGTTCGGGTGGGGGGCAGTTGGTTGGGTGAGGTGTCGCTGGCGCTGGCGCTGGGGTGTGGCGATTCGACGGCGATGACGGGCGCGAGCGCGACCGGAGGGCAGGGGTCGACGGGCGGTACGGGCGGTACGCCCGGATCGACCGGCACCGACGCGCCCACCGGCACGGCGTCGGCGGGCTCGGCCACCAGCGGCATGACGGACGGCTCCGCGACGAGTCCGACCACATCCGCGGGCCCGACGACGGATCCGACGGTGGCGAGCGACCCGACGACCGCGACGGACACGAGCATGACGTCGATGACGTCGATGACCAGCACCACGTCGATGACGGGCATGACCTCGGAGTCGACGGGTGACACGGTCGGCACGACCGGCGATCCCGGGACGACCTCGGGCGTGGTGCCGGACACGACGACCGGCGCCGGGGGCACGACGGGGGCCGGCGAGGGGTCGACGACCGGCGGGCCGCCGCCGCCGTGCGAGCCGGGGGACGGCATGGGCGGGGGCAAGGTGGAGAAGAGCTTTATCTGGATCTCCAGCTTCAACCTCAACGAGATGTCGAAGGTCGACACGCTGACGATGACGGAGCTGGCGCGCTACAAGACCGGCCCGGGCAACCAGAACCCGTCGCGCACGGCGGTCAGCGCGGATGGTCGCTATGTGGTCGTCAACAACCGTGACAGCGGTCGCTCGACGATGGTCGCGGCGAACGAGGCCGACTGCATCGACAATAACGGCAACGGCATCATCGACACCTCGCAGAACAAGAACAACATCCTCGCCTTCGGCGCCGATGAGTGCGTGCGCTGGTCGGTGGTGCTGCCGTTCGGCGGGCAGCACGTGCAGGGGCCGCGCGGCGTGACGTGGACGCCCGGTGAGTGGGACTACGACCTGTGCAAGTACGTCGAACCCAAGGTGTGGGTCGGCTACCTCGCGGCCGGCAACGTCGCCCACTTCGCGCGCATCGACGGCGACACCGGCGTGGTCGAGGAGACGATGCTGGCGCCCAACTGGACCGGCGCGGCGGGCTACGGCCCCTACGGCGGGGCGATCGACCCGCAGCTGCGTCCGTGGTTCTCGAGCCTGCGCGCCGAGTTCGTGCGCGTGAACACCGACGAGGATCCGATCACGCTGACGCGGATCACCCCACCGGCCTACGTGCAGTCGTACGGCTTCACGATCGACCGCGACGGCGACGCGTGGTTCGGCGGCTGGGACGGCCCGGTCACCGTCTACGACCAGAAGAGTCAGACATTCACGCCGATCCCCGGGACCAGCGGGGCGCACCGCGGGGTCGCGGCCGACGAGAACTTCGTGTGGGCGGCGCACAACAGCCCGTGCCAGCTGATCCAGGTCGACCGTAATACCCGCACGCTGATCGCCAAGCACGTCACCAACCCGTGCAACACGGCGATCGGCCTCAGCATCGACGTCGAGAAGTACGTGTGGCTGATCGACCAGGGCGGCTTCGCCTGGAAGTTCAAGCCGGACAACGTGCCGGGGGCGATGAAGATCGACATCGCCGGGA
>JAYUXQ010001248.1:0-6689 GCA_043752905.1 Nannocystis sp.
GCCGGCGCGATCCAGCCGCACAGCTCCTCGGCCTCGGCTGCGATCTTTGCCACCAGCGGGAACGTGCTGGCCAGCGTCGAGGCCGCGCCGCCGAGCCCGTCCGACACGCTGCCCTCGACCCGCATCGGCGGCGGGCCGCTGGCCCCGCGCAACAGCACCACGGCGCGTGCGATCTCCGGGACGACGGGACACTCGTCGCTCGAGATCCAGGAGACGATGGACGGCGGCGCCCCGGTGCGCACCCGCCACACGCCACCACCCGTGCCGTCCGCCACCAATCCGCCGCGGCGTAGCGGGGCCCGCGGCGCCGACGTCGAGGAGGTCGTGCCCGACGACGACTGATGCGGCGGATCAGCTGCGACGAAACGGCAGGGCCCGGTGTTGCATGACCAGCGACTGCTGGTCATGCATCGCGTGCAGCAGTCGGCGCCAGCGCGACTCGTGGTCGGCGAGGGCGTGGGTCTGGTGGATGAAGGCGGAGCGGGCCGCGTCGAGCGCCTCCATCTGCATGGTGCTGCGCGCGCCGAGCAGCCAGGCGACCGCGGGGGCCATCATGATCATGAAGCTCATCCACAGGGACAGGCGAAAATAGCCGCTGAGGCCCGAGGCGGTCAGCGCCGAGATCAACGCGAACAGCAGGGCGCTGCCGCCGATGATCACCAGCGCGGGCCAGGCGATCTCGAGCAAGCGGATCGTCGGCAGCACCGGCGGCTCGCCGCGGCGCAGGGCGGCCACCTGGCGCAGCGCGACCTCCCGGGTCTGCGGGCTCTCGGCGGCCAGCTCGAGGTAGCACTGCGTGCTGACCACCGCCGAGAACTCGCCCTTCGACACGCACACCCGCACCCCCTCGACCATGCCGTGCAGCTGCGTCGCCCGCGTCTCGTAGCCCTCCGAGGCCGGGAAGTGGGCGGCGCAGGCGTCGAGCGCCGCGTCGGCCAGCGCGTGCACGAGGACAGCGGCCTGGTCCGGCGTCCACGGGGTTCGCCGCATGGCCCACGCGACTCGCAGTTCGGCGTCGTCTCCCATCACAATCCAAGTTACCCCCGAGTGGCCAGCCCGTCCACGGGGGGATGCCCGCAATGCACTTGCATTCATGGGGGGCGCAGGTGAGCGGCGCGCGCGGGGCCGGCCGCGGGCGCCGATGAGCGTGTCGTCGAGGCGCTGGGGTGCCGAAGTGGCTCGCACTGGATCGCGGCCCGTCCGGTTCGGACGAGGCGTGACGCAGACCCATGGTAGCAAAGCCCCAGGTCCGGGGTGCTGGGTCGACAGCGCGGAAAAATCGTAGGCAGTCCCGCTAGATGCTTGCGATCTGCACACCTGGCACGGGGGGCGTGTCACATGGGTGTGACATGGTCGTCACCGGTGGTACGCGCTTGATCCGTCGATGTGATGTGACAGCGCGCATGCGCCCGGACTACGGTGGGCTGGCACCGATGCCCAGGAGCACGTGACATGGAAGCGCTGTTCGACGCAAGTCTCGGGACCGGAACGCTGCTGCTGCTGTCTCTCTCGCTGCTGATCGCGTTCGGCTTCGAGTTCGTCAACGGCTTCCACGACGCCGCGAACGCGGTGGCGACGGTGATCTACACCCGGTCGCTGCGACCGTGGACGGCGGTGATCGTGTCGGGGGTGTGCAACTTCCTCGGGGTGTTCGTCGGCGGGATCGCGGTGGCGATGAGCATCATCAGCCTGCTTCCGGTCGATCTGCTGGTGGCGAGCGGCACCGGTGCCGGGCTGGCGATGCTGCTGGCGCTACTGGTCGCCGCGATCGTGTGGAACCTCGGGACCTGGTACCTCGGGCTGCCGTCCTCGAGCTCGCACACGCTCATCGGGGCGATCGTCGGGGTCGGGCTCGCCAACTCGATGCTGCCAGGCCACGAGTTCGGCGCGGGGGTCAACTGGTCCAGGGCCGGCGACGTCGGGCTGGCGCTGCTGGTCTCGCCGCTGGTCGGCTTCACGGTCGCGGCGCTGCTGTTGCTGGCGGCGAAGCGGCTGATCCGCGACCCACAGCTGTACCGCCCGCCGGTCGGCACCCAGCCGCCGCCGCGGTGGATCCGGGCGGTGCTCATCGGCACGTGCACGGGGGTGAGCTTCGCGCACGGGTCCAACGACGGCCAAAAGGGCGTCGGCCTGGTGATGCTCGTGCTGATCGGCATCGTGCCCGCGGGCTTCGCCCTCGACGTCGGCATCAGCGCGCCGGACCTGGCCCGCGCCACCCGGGCGCTCGACACCGTCGAGATGACCGTTCGCGCCAGCGCGGTCGAGGGCCCCGAGGTCGCGCTGCTGCGCGAGGAGCTGCGCGAGCTGGACGGTGTGCTGGCCGGCGCGAGCAGCCTGCGCGCGGTGCCGGCCGAACAGCGCTGGATGGTCCGCCGCGACGTGCTGTTGATAGATTCGTTCGTGAAGCAGCTCGAGCCACGCGTCGACGCGGCCGCGGCCGAGCAGCTCAAGCAGGCCCGCAGCGACCTGCGCCGGCTGACCGACTATGCGCCGAACTGGGTGCTGTTGTGCGTGGCGCTGTCGCTCGGCATCGGCACGATGGTCGGCTGGCGGCGCATCGTCGTCACGGTCGGCGAGAAGATCGGCAAGGACCACCTGACCTACGCGCAGGGGGCCGCCGCCGAGCTGGTGGCGATGAGCACGATCGGCATCTCGGCGGGCCTGGGTCTGCCAGTCAGCACCACCCACGTGCTGTCGTCCGGCATCGCTGGCACGATGGTCGCCCAGCGATCGGGGCTGCAGGTCAGTACGGTCACCAAGATCGCTTCGGCCTGGCTGCTGACCCTGCCGGTCACGATGGTGCTCGCCGGCCTGCTGTTCCTGGTGTTCCGCGCGATGCTGGCGTGACAGATCGCGGGGGGCGTCCGGCCGCGGCTGCGCTACAGTGCGGCCTTCATGTCGACGCCTCGACCCTCGACCGCCATGCGCGAGCAGACCTATCCACCGCCGTACCCGGACGGCTGGTACCGCGTCGCGCTGTCGAGGGAGCTGGGTCGCGGAGACCGGCGCTACGTCGAGGCGCTCGGGCAGCAGATCCTCGTGTACCGCAGCGACATCGACGATAGCGTGCACGCGATGGCGGCCTTTTGCCCGCACCTCGGGGCCAACCTCGCGGACGGCTGCATCAAGGCGGGGCGGGTGCAGTGCCCGTTCCACGGCTGGGAGCTGGCGAGCGACGGGCATGTGGCGCACATCCCCTACGCGAAGCGGCTGCCGGTGCGCATGCGCCAGCCGACCTGGCCGGTGTGCGAGCGTTACGGCCAGATCTTCGTGTATCACCGCGGCGGCTGCGGCGTGGACACCAGCGAGGCGCCGCCCCACGAGTTCCTGCAGATCGCCGACATCGATGATGGCCGGCTGGTGTTTCGCGGCAAGCACCACGCGGGCGTCGTGCGCATGCACCTGCTCGAGTTCGCGGAGAACAGCGTCGACTTCGCGCACTTCGGGCCGCTGCACGGCAAGATGTTCGTGCCGTGGACGCGGTTCGTCGTGCCGGGCATCGTCGTCGAGCACGATGCATTGTGGGAGCTGGAGACCGACCCGGCCCGGTCACATATCGCATATTTTAAAAACAACGCGGTGCTCAAGGTGCGCGGCAAATACATCGACCGCACGCGGGCGTCGGCGCTGATCACTTTCCTCGGTCCGGCGGGCGTGGTCACGTTTCGCTTCACGATCCCGGGCATGGGCGAGATCTTGATGTTCCAGACCCATTTGCCCCGCGCGCCGCTCGAGCAGCAGGTCGACTTCCACTGGTTCGCCGAGCCGAAGATCCCGCGGATCCTGGTCTCGTATGTGATCGGCAACTGGGTCTCGCAGTGGCGCAACGACGTCCACATCTGGGAGAACAAGATCCACCGCGCGCGCCCGACCCTCGTGCAAGAAGACGGCCCGATCCCGCGGCTGCGGCGGTGGTTCTCGCAGTTCTATCCCAGGCAGGGCCCGGACGACGCGGTGTCCGCCGCGGAGTAGTCGCGACCCGGTGGGGCCTCCGGCCGCTCGACTAGATCTCGATATCGTACCAGGGTAGGGGCGCCTGCCCAGCGCCTTGAAGCCACCGCGCATCAGGCTTCCATGCCCCGTTTTGCTGCTCGCGTCGACGAGTTTCGACCCGAAGAGTCCGCCCCGTCAGCTTCAGGAGTTGATACTGAAGCGGGTAACCAGGGTGCATCTCGCGCGTGGGTGCGCCGAAGGTCCCTGCCCCGAGGAAGTCGAGTCGTCGACCCTCGGTCGTCATATCGTACTTGAATTGGCCTACATCCGCGCGATGAATGTGGCCATGGAGTCCGAAGCGAAATGACGCCTGTGCGAGGCGTTCCACGAAGCCAGTATCCTTGATCCTGTCTTCATCTGGACTCTGAATGGGATGGTGCCACACGGCAATCTTCAGGCAATCCCCGTACAGTGGCTCGTTGTCGATCGCACGCAACGCTCGACCGAGCGCAACCGAGTGTATGTCAGCGCGGGCTGTGAAATGATGGTCGATGTGCCAGGCGGAGTTTAATCCGACGAAAAGGAGCTTTGCATCCAGAAAGGGATAGATCAGCGCTTGCTGGTCATAGTCGAGGGGGTACGGATCCGCGCATGCGGTGTAATAGAACGAGGCGAAGGCTTCGAAGCGTCTGCGGTATGCCTCTTCGTCGGTGACGAATTCTACATAGTTACCATCGATGAAGGAGCCGTCTTTTTCCGTCACGGACGCGGGGAGGTCGCTCCTCCGCCTGGCTTGATAGCTCGCCCTGGATCGGTCCCAGTTGAGGTCGTGATTGCCGGGTACAACGACGATCTGTCGGGGTGACAGGTTGAAATCTCGACGCAGCTCCTGCAAGAAAATGGTGGCCGCGGCAAATTCCTCGGAGGTCGCCCTGTTGGTGAGGTCCCCGGAGAGGACGACCGCCGTCAGCGAGGTGTGGCCGAGTTCATGCTGCAGATCCTCTCGAAGCTGAGCGGACCACACGATCGCCTGGCTCTGGTCAGAGAAGTGAAGATCAGAGAGATGTAGGATCGAGGCTGTCGGTACAGGACCGGGACCGATGTCTCGACGCGTCGCGGAGGATCGTAGCTGCATCGCAGTATGCGCGAAAGATACGCCAGTCTCGACGCGCCATTCAACGTTCGTATGGCCGGAATCTCGGGCGAATGCTGTCCAATTCAGATGCGCGAGGTAGAATTCCAGCTGTGGGTCTTCAATGCTCAGTACGGCGCCATCACGGTTATAGAAGAACAACTCGCGCAGACGAGGCCGAGACTGGAAGAGCCCGAAGAAATTACTGGCCATGAGCCAATCGAACGCGGGACCGAGCGCTGGGAATCTGGCGCGCGCAGTCGCAAGCTGGATGCTGCCCTCGTTCCCCTCGGACAACAGCCAGAGCAGCGCCAAGCAAGCGCCCCGAGGGGGAGGCGGTTCTTCGTCGAACGCAGCGAACGTGCGTAGCTCTTCATGATACTTGAACTTGAGACGTGAGCTGACTCTGTCGATGACAGCTCCGTCAGGGCGCGCGACAATTTTACATTTGATCTGTGGACGCTCCCTGAGGCCCTCCATGATGACGGCCTCGGCGCACAGGAGCTGCGTCGTGAAGAAGCTGCCACGCGCCATGCTCACAAAATCGTCGCGATGCATGAACTCGATGTTCGCTTCGCGCTCCGCCTTCAAAATCAGCTCCAGTATTTTTTCACGGGGTTGTGTCCGCAATGAGACGACATGAAAGCGGCCCGCGAGATCGGGGAACCCGCGCACGAGAGACTCCCCGACCGGATTGATCCCAATAAGCGTGACCTTGACGTCACGCTTGCTCGCATCTGCGATCGACTTGATCAGGTCTGCGACAGCCTTCTGGAGCACTGGATCGAGCCGGTGAAAATCGTCGATGACGATGTGCCCCTTGAGAGCCCCGATCTTGCGCTTGATGATACGCCCGATCCTATTCTGGTCGACCGGAGACTTCGCCTCGAGCCAGGTCACGCGGCGCTGCTTCTGGAGCGACTCCAGGGTCTCCGAGAAGTGGCCCTCGAGCGCGCGCTGCACCGCCGTCGTCTTACCGATGCCCGAGGGGCCCTCGACGACCAGCCCTTCGCCCATAAAGTCGAAGCGAGCCACGAGGTCGACGTGCTGGGCGGCCTCGACATAGCTAAGTGTCGGAACTCCGGTGGTGCTGAAAATATCCGCCAGCTTTGTCGGGATATTTGAGTTCATCGATCGGTCCATCGGGCGGCTCTCCCGGGGGGAGGGCCCGGTCACGGCGTCGACCTTGGTGTGCTCGGCCGGCGAGGGCGCAGGTACGCTGCCGCGGGCCACGCCGAAGCCATCAGGTGCGCCCGAAGGTTCGGCGAGTTCGGGACGAGGGGTGACGGGATGTTCGAGCATCCACTCGATGTCCTGCAGGACGTCGAGCCAAACCTCGTCGGGTTTGGTCGATTCATAGATCGGCCGCATCCTCGACGGGAGGACCGAGAGGACGTCTATTGCGTCGAATCTCCGACCGTTGGCTTCGAGGAGGATCGGCACGACACGAGGGCCCCCGGTCCGTTGAGCCTTGACCCATTCGCGGATCTTCCCCCTGATTTCCGGCTGGGCGAAGAATCGTTCCGATGCCAGCAGCAAGCGTAAGATCGGTTTTTCCTCGCACGCCGACTCCTCCTCGTCGCGGGTGACGAGGGCCGCGGCCAAATTTCGTTGTCGCCACAAC
>JAYUXQ010001249.1:0-2690 GCA_043752905.1 Nannocystis sp.
CCGCGGCCCTTCCACGTGTTCGCGACCCAGAACCCGATCGAGCAGGAGGGCACCTATCCCTTGCCCGAGGCCCAGCTCGACCGCTTCACGCTGCAGATCGTCGTGCGCTACCCCGACGAGGCCGCCGAGCGGCAGATCGTCGCGCTCGGCAGCGACGGCGGGACCGCGATCTCCCCCGTCCTCACCCCCGCCGAGCTGACCGCCCATCAGTCCCTCGTGCGAAGGATCCCCGTCCCCGACTCGGTCGTCGCCCACGTCGTCGCCCTGCTGCGAGCCACCCGCCCCGGCGAGACCGACTGCCCGCCCGCCGTGCGCGAGCTGCTGCAGTGGGGCGCAGGACCGCGCGCCGGCCAGCAGCTGGTCGCCGCCGCCCAGGCTCGCGCCGCCCTCGACGGCCGCGCCGCGGTCACGATCGCCGATGTCCGCGCCCTCGCCGAGCCCGTGCTCGAGCACCGCCTGGTCCGCAGCTTCGCCGCCGAGAGCCGCGCCGTCGCCACCACCGAGATCCTCCACCGGGTGCTCGCCGCCGTGCCCGGCTGACCTGTCCTCTCCTTCCTGTCCCAAGGTACAGCTCGAAGCGTGTCCGCCGATCCCGCCCAGGCGCTCGCCGCCGTCGTCCCACCCGAGCTGCGCGACCTGCTGCGCGGGCGTCAGCTCGTGCTCGCGCGGCCGGTCGGAGGACCGCACGCGGGCCGCCACGCTTCCACCCGGGCCGGACTCGGGGATCAATTTCGCGGGCATCGCCCCTACGTCCCCGGCGACGACCCGCGCCGCCTCGACTGGCGCGCCGTCGCCCGCCGCGACCGCCTCGTGCTACGCCAGACCGACAGCGAGGACGCGCTGTCGACCGTGCTGCTCATCGACGGCTCCGGCGGCATGGCCTACGGGACAGGTCCCGCCAACAAGCAGCGCCACGCCGCCGCCCTCGCTGGCGCGCTCGCCCACCTCGCGCTGCGTCAGGGCGACCGCGTCGGCTTCGCGCTCGGCCGCGACGACGCCCTCGAGCGGACCCAGCTGCGCCCGCAAGCCGGCAGCCCGCGCCTCGCCGCCCTCGCGCAGGCGCTGCTGCGTCCGCCCTCCGGCCTGTGTCCGTGGCCCGCCATGCTCTCCGCGGTCGCGCCGGCCCTCCCGCGTCGCAGCCTCGTCGTCGTGCTCTCCGACTTCCTCGACCCCGACCCACGCCTCGCCGACGCCGACCAGCAGCTCCACCGCGGCCTCGCCGGCCTGCGTAGCCGCGGCCACGACATCGTGCTCGTCCAGGTGCTGCACCGCGACGAGCTCGAGTTCCCGTGGAGCGGCCGGGCCCCGTGGCGCTTCGAGGACCCCCGCGGCGCCCGTGAGCCCGTCGAGGGCCACGCCGCCGGCCTGCGCCACGCCTACCTCGAGCGCCTCCACGCCCACCTGCGCGCGCTCGAGCGAGCCTGCGGCGAGTCCGGCCTGCACCTGCACCGCAGCGTCAGCGACCGACCCCTGACCGCCTCTCTGCTCGCCCTCCTCGCCCGCCTCGCCGGCAACCCGCAGCCCGCGGAGGCCCCGCGATGAACCTGTCCCCGAGGACAGCCGCGGAGCCCCGCACATGAGCCTGCTCGCGCCGCTGATGCTGCTCGGCCTGCTCGGCCTCGGCCTGCCGCTGCTCGCTCACCTGCGCGGCAAGGAGGAGCCCAAGGTCCTCCGTTTCGCCGGCCTGCGCTTCCTCGCCGCGCCCGACGAGGTCATCACCCAGCGCCGGCGCCTGCGCGACCTCCTGCTGCTGCTCGTCCGCCTCGCCCTCCTCGCCCTCCTCGTGTTCGCGCTGGCCCGCCCCGTCAGCACCGGCGAGGCCAGGGTCGCCGTGCTCGGCGAGCCCCACGACGCCCTGCTCCTGCTCGACGGCTCCTTCAGCATGGCGCTACGCACCGCCGGGGGCGAGAGCCTGCGCGCCGCCAGCGAGGACACGGCCGCCGCGATCCTCGAGGCGCTCCCGCCCGGTAGCCGCGTCGGCCTGCTGACCACCGACCCCGCGGGCCCCCGCCTCGAGCTCAGCGCCGACCCCGACCGCGTGCGCGCTGCCGTCACCGCCTGGGCCGCCGAGCCCCCGCGGGCCGGCGCGTGGCCCCTCGAGAGCGGCCTCGCCGGCGCCGTCGCCCTGCTCGGCCAGGCGGGCGACGGCCCGGGTCGCCGCGTCGTCTACGCGATCGGCGACTTCACCGGCCGCGGCCTCGGCAGCCTCCCCGCCACCGCGGCCACCGACATCCCGGTCCTACCCGTGGCGATCCACGGCGAGCTCGACGCGCCGCCACCTGTCCCCGAGCACATGTCCCTCGAGTCAGCCACGTGGACCCCCGCCCGCGAGCTCGACCCCCGCGCCGTCCGGATCTCCGGCGAGGTCCGCCGACACGGCCCCGGCGAGGGTCCTGCAAAGCGCGTCGCGCTGGCCCTGCGCGTCGACGGCGAGCTCGCAGCCCGCGCCGAGATCGACGTCCCCGCGAATGGCCGGGCCCCCTACGAGTTCACCCACACCAGCGCCACCGCCGAGCCGACCCCCGCCTCCGTCGAGCTGCTCGTCGAGGACGACCCCTTGCCCGGCGACGAGGTCCGGCACCTGTGGCTGGCCGGCGAGGACGGCGTCGAGGTCGCGCTCGTCAACGGCGACCCGAGCGAGATGCGGGCCCACGACGAGCTCTACTTCCTCGCCACCGCCTTGACCGCCG
>JAYUXQ010001250.1:0-2687 GCA_043752905.1 Nannocystis sp.
CCGGCGGGGATCCAGGTCAGGCCGTTGAAGCTGCCGGGCAGCACGCCGAGCACGAAGCAGGTCGCGGTGGTCGGGTTGCACACGTACGCGCGCTCGAAGGTGACGCCGTACAGCACGCCAAAGCGGTCGATCGCGACGTCGGTCATCTGGTGACTGCCGCCGTCGTTGGGCCACTTGAACGGGCCGATGTTGGTCACCGTATAGTCGACGACATCGACCGTGCTCAGCGCGCCCGACGAGTGCGCGTAGATCTTCTTCGGGATGACGACGCCCGGCTGCCCGCCGTCGTCCGGGAACACATCGTCGTCGTTCGGGATGCTGTCGCCGTCCTTGTCGTCGTCGCAGACATCGCCGATGCCGTCCTGGTCGGCGTCTTTTTGGTCGAGATTGGCCACCAGCGGGCAGTTGTCGCCGGGCTCGACGATGGTGTCGCCGTCCTTGTCCTCGTCGCAGGCGTCGCCGATGCCGTCCTTGTCGAGGTCCTTTTGTTCCGGGTTCGGCACCAGCGGGCAGTTGTCGGCTTCGTCCGGGATGCCGTCGTCGTCGTCGTCCGTGTCGTCCTCACAGGCGTCGCCGATGCCGTTGTTGTCGGCGTCCGCCTGATCCGGGTTCGCCACCATCGGACAGTTGTCGGTGTCGTCGGGGAAGCTGTCCTGGTCGACATCCGGCGGCGGCTCGCCGGTGCTGCCGCTGGCGTCCGCGACGGTGCTGCTGTCGCCCGTGCTCAACTCCCCGGTGTCCGACGTACCAGGGAAATCCGTCGTCGACACCGGAGCGGTGGTGTCGGCATCCGTCGCGGTGCCAGGATTGGTGGTCGATCCCTCACCCGCGCCGGTCGTCGTGGCCGGGCTCTCCGACGTGGTCGGCAGGGTCACGTCCGAGTCCAGCGAGTCGTCGCTGGTCTGCGCGGTGGTGCTCCCGCCCTCCGCGCTCGTGGTCAAAGTCGTGGTCTCGTTCGAGCCGGGGTCCGCCGAGGAACAGGCGCCGAGCAGGGTCAGCCCGATGCCGGAGATCAGAATGTTACGCATAGTCCAAGTCACTCCCGGGCCGACACTAACCGATCCGGTACCGCTTGCGAACATGCGGCCTACTGCCCCCACCCACTCGCGTCGGAGCACGACCCGGAGCCGCTCAGTTGGGGATGCAGCACATGAGATGCCCCTCGGTGTTGCACTTGGGGTCGTCATCGGGAGCGACACACACGCCGCAGCAGTCGGGATGGCCCTGCGTGCCGCACGCGGGATCGGCGGCCTCGGTCACGCAGCCGACGCAGGACCAGTGCCAGTTGTCGATCACCGCGAGGGTCGCCTTGCTGCTGTCTCCCATATCCATGATGGCGAGGGCGAAGGTCAGGGTCTCGCCCGGGACCGCCGGGGCGTTGATCGTCACCCAGCCGGTGGAGCCGTGGCCCTCGAAGCCGGTGCCGGCCAGCTCGGCGTCGTCAGCGACGAAGCCCGACGACTTCATCTCGGGCCCGAGCGTCGTCACCGTGAACGGCTGGTCGTTGAAGAACGTGACGTTGCCGGTGTAGGCCTCACTGCTCGACCAGCCGATGAACATGTCGTTGAACTGCTTGCCCTCGAACTCCGGGTACTCCGACGAGAAGAAGGCGACGTCGAAGCCGAAGCCGTGGGTGCCTCCCGGCACGTCGACCTCGAACGAGGTCCACAGCAGGTCGTTGGGGTCGCCGTTGCCGAGGGTCCAGTTGGGGAAGATGCTGTCGGAGCAGTCGTGGATGCCGTCGCAGTTCATGCCCGGCGCGCCGCCCTTGCCGAAGTTGCTGCCGACCTCGGGGCTCATCGGGGCCGGGAGCGCGTCGGGGTCGTCGGCGTTGAAGTTGTTGTCGTTGTCGTATTGCGGGTCGACCTCGACGAGCATGCCGTCGGGGTCGAGGGCGGCGACCTCACCGGTGCTGATGACCAGGAAGCGCTCGCCCTCTCGCGGGCGGAACAGCAGCTTGTCGGGCGCGTTGGGGTCGACCGCCGTCCCGAAGCCGCGCGCGACCCGATAGGCCACCTTTTGCGACTTGAACTGCTTGTTGGCGATCGGGATCGTGTTCTCGGGTGCCCCCTCGCAGCCGAGGCCGAGCGCGTGGAACGGGTCCGCGTCGACGTCGTCGCACACCAGCAACAGCCCCGGCGCCGCGCAGGCCTCCTCGCCGGTGCTGCTGTCCTCGCCGGTCGTGCTCGTGGTGCTCGTGGTGCTCGTCTGCTCGCCGGTGCTCGTGCTCCCGGGCTCGCCCGTGGTGATCATCGCGTCGGTCGTGCTCGTCGGCGTCTCGCCGGTGGTCGTGCTCACCCCGGTCATCGGTGACCCGGTGGTCGGCGTCGGCTCTCCGCTGCTGCTCTCGACCTGCGTACCGACGCCGAAGCTCTCGCCTCCGGTCTCGTCGGCGCCGCCTCCCCCACAGGCCGCGACCGCCAGCAACCACCCCATTGCCCCCCGCGCTCCGTACCGCATGCCGGCTACCATACCCGACGCGTGCGCCGCCCGGCGCGCGGTGCCAGCGGGCGTGATCGACCGTCGGGACATTGCCCGCGAGGAGCGGATCACGGTAGCCTCGCGTGCGCGTCGGTCGACCTCGACTCGCGCGAAATGTCCCCGACGTGCTCGCCCTTCTCCTGCTCGCCGCGCTCGTGACCGCCGGTCCTCCATGGCGCCGCGCGATCGGCCTCGGCCTCGCGGCG
>JAYUXQ010001251.1:0-2686 GCA_043752905.1 Nannocystis sp.
TCGCGCGCGGCCTCGTCAAGCTGTTGCTCGACAAGTGCAGCTTCGAGGAGCCCGGAGACGCCGCCGTCGCGCTGCGCAAGCAGGCCTTCCAGGCCAGCGCCACGGCCCTGCGCGGCCTCCCGGACGACGCCCCGCTCGCCCTCTACCTCGAGCGCCTCTCGGCCATCCTCCCGCAACCTCTGGAGCTGTGCCGCGCCGGCCTCTACGACGACCTCGGCGAGCACCGCAAGCTGATCCGCTGCGCCCTGCCGACCGCGTCGGCGTTGCTCGAGCGCTACAACCTCGCCCAGGCCCAGGGCCTCGTGCTCTACGCCCAGCGCCTGCGCGTGCGCACCGGCACCGCCAGCCAGCTCGAGCTACGCAAGCTCCTGCGCTGGCTCAAGTTCAGTCGCCTCGTCGCCGAGGTCCACCGCGACGGCGACGACTGGCTGCTCACCGTCGAGGGCCCCGGCGCCATGTTCGACATGCAAAAGAAGTACGGCCTGCAGCTCGCCACCTTCCTCGCCGCCGTGCCCTTGCTGAGTCAGTTCTCGCTCGAGGCCGAGGTCGACATCCCGCGCGGCGCAAAAGGCACGCTGGTCCTCGACCACAAAGATCCCCTGCGCGCGCTCGACCGCAGCGCGCTCGGCCACATCCCGCCGGAGATCGAGGTCGGCCTCGCCTCGCTCGCCGACGACCGCTGGAGCATCGACCCACTGCCAGCGCTGCGCCACACCGGCGCGCTCGGCATGTGTGTCCCCGACTTCGGCCTGCGCGACGCCGTCTCCGGGGCCGCCGTCGCCGTCGAGCTGTTCCACCGCTGGCACCAGCGCGCCCTCCTGCGCCGCCTCGACGAGCTCGCCGCGCGCCCCGACCCCGCCCTGCTCCTCGGCGTCGACCTCAGCCTCATCAAAGACGCCGACCTCGCCGCGCGGGTCCGCGACCACCTCCAGGTCTTCACCTTCAACAAGTTCCCCGCTCGCAAGCGCATCCAGCCGCTGCTCGACCGCGCCGCAGCCGCCGGAACGGCACGCAGCGCCTCCGGAACCTGACAATTTGTCAGTGACGCACACGTGACCCGGCGCTCGCATCGCCCGTAGCTGGTCACCGGCCGGCGATGCAGGTCTGTGGCATCCTGGTTGCACGGAGGTGTCCCGCTTGCCTCGCCGCCACCCTCGCCAACCGGTCCCCATGCATCGACGGCCCTCACCACCTCCGCTCGTCGCTCCGTTCGTCACCCGGACCTCGATCGCATTGCTCGGTGTCCTGCTCGCGCCGACCGTGGCGCACGCGCAGGCCCCCATGCCGATGGGGCCGACGGCCCCGCCCGCCGACGCCTTCGACATTCGTTACTACAAGACCAACGCCGACGGCTCGCGCGGCACGGCGTTCGACAGCGTCGACTTCACCCGCTTCATCAACAAGGCCCGCTGCGAGTGCGGCCACCAGATCTCGACGCGCATCGTCCTCAAGCCGGCGATGGGGACCACGTATAATCTCTCGACCCAGATCTCTTCGTACGTCGGCACCACCTGCAACACCGCGGAGACCGCCCCCGTCGGTCAGTTTCGTCCCTGCGTCAAGCTCAAGTCCGCCCCCGTCCCGCAGTTTCAAAACGAATACAACACGACCTTCCATCCGATCTGGCTCAGCAGCGGCGTGGCCCTGGCGTCTGGTAACGACCGTAATCCGAACACCGCCCTCGCCGCCGGAAGCTGCAACGACGTCGAGGGCCAGTCCGGCGTATGGATGTGCGCCAACACCAACGGCATCCAGGGCTGCCAGAGCGATGAGTTCTTCATCACCGGCACGCAAAACAACAACCTCCCGGCCGGCATGGCCTCCGGCATCTCCTTCGATTTCTTGCCGCCGCAGACCATCCCGACGGACCTCACGGCCCTGCCCGGCGACTCCGCCGTGATCGTCAGCTGGGGCGCCCTGTCGGGCGACATCGTCGGCTTTCGCGTGCTGTGCGAAGAGGTCGACACCGGCAAGCCTCCTCCAGGCAAGGGCTACACCCCGAAGGCCCTCACGGCCAAACAGGACGGCACGGTCTACTACACCAAGGAGAACCTGTGCCCCAACGGCCCCTTCTCCACCTTCAAGGGCGGCAACGACAATCCGCTCGACCCCGGTTCCACCGCCGGTGACACCACCACGACCACCGATGGCAGCGGCACCACCACCGATGACAGCGGTACGACCGGCGGTACTACCGGCGGTACTACCGACGGCACTACCGACGGTACTACCGACGGTACTACCGACGGTACTACCGACGGTACTACCGACGGCACTACCACCGACACCGACGGCAGCAGCGGCTCGACCGGCGTCTCGCTCACCTGCGGCGACAGCGTCGTCGATGCCGGCGAGGAGTGCGACGACGGCGAGGACAACGGCGACGACAAGGCCTGTCACAGCACATGCTTCAAGGATGTCTGTGGCGACGCCCTCAAGGGCCCGGATGAGGAATGCGACAACGGCGAAGCCAACGCCGACAACGGCCTGTGCGGCGCGGACTGCAAGCGCAACGGCAGCGCCGGCCTCACCAGCCTCGACTGGTCCTACGTGTGCACCGGCCACCTCGGCATCGGCAGCACCAGCGCACGCATCGAGGGCCTGGAGAACGACAAGAAGTACAACTTCATGCTCGTCGTCTACGACGCCGCCGGTAACCCGCTGGCCCTCGACAGGATCGTCACCG
>JAYUXQ010001252.1:0-2683 GCA_043752905.1 Nannocystis sp.
CCGACAACGACGCAGATTGGTGCGCCACGACCGACCTGTATCAAGGATACGGAGAGCCTCGCGGATCCGGGTGTTTCGCTCAGACGAGGCCGAAGCGGCGCGCCAGCGCGACGACGTCGCGGACCACCCGTCGTCGCAGGTACACCGGTCGCTCCGCCTCGTCGAGCGGGAGCGCGGTAATGGTAGCCCACGCGCGGGCGACCAGCACGCGGGCCCGGGGCTCATCGCCACGTGTGATCAGGAGCCCGGCGAGCGACACCACGATGACGTCGTCGAACACGTCGGGCTGGCACGCGGGCAGCAGGGCCAGCGCCTGCTCGGCGGCGAGGTCGGCGTCGGCGGTGCGGCCGAGTCGGTCGAGCGCGCGGGCCAGAACGGCCAGGCCGGTGCAGCGCACGGCGACGGCCAGCGACGACCCGGCGACGTCGCGGGCGTGCGACTCGGCGGCGGCCGGATCGCCGCGCTCCAGCAGCGCCAGCGCCAGCGCCAGGCGCATCAGGGCCTCGATGCGCTTGCTGCCGTGCGTGGCGGGCAGGTCGCGGGTGATGACCTCGATGCAGGCGGCGTCGTCGGCGGCGTTGTACAGAGCGACCCCGACCTCGAGCGTGTAGAACAGCGCGAGGTAGGGGACGTCGAGGCGTTCGGTCTCCTTGCGGACCCGCTCCAGCTCGCGCGTCGCCTCGTGCGGGTAGCCCGAGTGCGACAGGGTGCGGCTCTCGACGATGTGCATGAGGCAGGCGTGACGCAGCGCGCCAGCGGCGGTGAAGTGGGCGCGGGCGCGGCGAAAGCCCTCGGCGCTGGCGACCAGGTTGCGGTAGTTCGGGGTGGTCTCGGCCTCGACGCGTGTCAGCCAGCCGAGCGCGAGCGGGCCGGGGCTGCTGGCCGCGGCGAGCCGGCCCAGTACGGCCTTGTAGGGGGCCGCGCGCGCGAGCGAGACGTAGGCGAGCTGGCTGACCCCGCGGCAGACGCAGATGAGGTGCGGGTCGGAGGCGCGGTCGACCTCGATCGCGGTGGCGCGGGCCAGCCAGCGCTCGACCTCGTCGTTCTTGCCCTGCTGACCGGCGCTGAGGATGACGGCGCTCAGGGCATTGAACCACGCGTCGCTGCCCGCGTCGTGCCGCCCGGCCGCGCGCGTAGCGAACTCGAGGCCGAGGTTCATGTCGCCGCACCAGTACCAGGCGTCGGCGAGGATCAGCTCGAGCGCGCCGCGCGTCGCGTCGTCCGGCGCGCCGGTGAGGGCGCGGGTCGCCAGGCGGATCGCCCCGTGGAGGTCATTGCCCTCGAGCGCGTCGGCGGCGGCGGCGGCGTACCACCTGGCCGAAGAGACAGCTTCACCGCCGCGGTCGTAGTGACCGGCGAGCACGAGCGGGTCGCGCTCGCCGGCGGCCTCGAGCCAGGCGCCGGCGAGGCGATGGCCGGTCGCGCGGTCGCCCGCGGGCAGCGTCGCGTAGGCGGCGTCGCGGACCAGGCCGTGGCGAAACGCGTACTCTCGCTGTCCGGCGAGCTTGCTGGCGCCGCGGCGCTCGACGAGCTCGGCGGCGCACAGCTGCTCGAGCGCCTCGTGGACCGGCGCGGTGAGCAGCACCTCGACGCCGGCCGCCCAGAAGCTCGCCCCGTACACGCTGGCGGCTCGCAGGGTGGCCCGCGTGTGATCTCCAAGGCCGTCGAAGCGCGACTGCAGCATGCCCAGGACGGTGTCGGGGACCTCGCCGTCGAACGCGTCGCCGGCCGCGGCGGCGCGGATCAGTTCCTCGAGCAGGAACGGGTGACCGCCGGCGCGCTCGACCAGCTGGGCGATCGTCGCGTCGGGGACCCCGGCGCCGAGGACCTGGCGGACCAACTGCTCGGAGGTCTTGCGGTTTAGCAGGCCCAGGCGCAGCTCCTGGGCGCCGCGATCGACCCACAGCCGTGGGAACAGCTCGTGGACCTCGGGCCGCGCGGTCGCCAGCACGAAGATCGGCCGCTCGCTCATGACTCGAAGGGCGCCGTCGATCAGGCGTAGGCTCGGCAGGTCGCCCCAGTGCAGGTCCTCGAGCACCAGCAGCACGGCGCCGGCCTGCGACTCGGCTTCCAGCCACGCGCGCCAGGCGTCGGCGATCGCGTCGCCGAGCAGCACCGGGTCGGCGCGCAGGCGCAGCAGCTTCGGGCTGACCTCGCCGCCGTCGGCGCCGGACAGCTCGGCGAGCAGGTCGAAGATCCAGTCGGCGCGCTCGGGCGGCAGGCGCTCGCACAGGCGCTCGCGCCCGAGTCGCCGCAGCGCCCGGCCGAGCGTGCCAAATGGCGAGCCGGCGCTCATCACGTCGCAGCCGGCGATCAATGTACATGCGAGGTCGTCGCGGCCGTGCACGCTGCGGATGAACTCGGCGACGAGGCGCGTCTTGCCGGTGCCCGGCGGCGCGGTGACCAGGATCGCGGTGGCCTGTGAGTCCTCGATGCAGCTCGACAGGCCGGCGTGCAGCGACGCGAGCTCGCGTCCGCGGCCGACGCAGGCGGTGGCGCGGCCGAGCAGCGTGCGGCGCGGGGCGTCCGCGTCATACACGCCGAGCAGCTGGCGGCGCGCGCCCTCGCCGGCGACCTCGAAGCGGCCGACCAGCAGCGCGGCGGTGACGGCTTCGACCTGGACCCCGGCGCCGCCCGCCGCCAGCAGGTCGACGGCGCGGTCGATGACGGCGCCCAGCGGCAG
>JAYUXQ010001253.1:0-2681 GCA_043752905.1 Nannocystis sp.
TTCCTGCCGTCCAGCGAGACCTTCATCTACACCGCGCTGCGCGCCCTCGTGGCCGCCGGCACGCCGGTGAAGGTGCTGGCGATCCAGCGCATGTCGCAACAAAAATTCCCGGACGCCGACGTCACCGAGCTGTCCCGTGGTCCCCTCGGATGGTTGCAGACCGGCCTGTACTGGTCGACCGGCTACGCGCCGGCGCAGGCCCGCTGGGCGCGGGGAGTCCGGCTGATCCACGCGCACATGGGCTACACCGGCGTGCACGCGCTCGGGGCCGCCGCGCGTCATGGGTTGCCGATCGTCACGAGTTTTTACGGGCACGATGTCTCGATCGGCAGCTCGCGCGACCGCTTCTTGCCGGCGTACTGGCCGTATGCGCTGTACCGGCGACAGCTGTTTCGCCGCGGCGACCGCTTCCTCGTGCTGTCGCGGGCGATGGCCGGCGCGCTCGCGGCCCAGGGCTGTCCGGCGGACAAGATCCGCGTCGTGCCGCTCGGCATCGCCATCGATCGCTTCAGTGCTCCACGTCCGCCGCGCGTCGCCGGTGCGCCGTTCACCGTGTTGATGGTCGGACGCGAGGTCGAGAAGAAGGGCTTCGATGACGGCCTGCGCGCGTGTGCTGCCGTGCGCGACGCCGGGGTCGCCATCAGGGTCGTCGTGCTCGGCACCGGCGACGGGCTGCGCCCGCTGCTTGAACGGCTCGCTACCGAGTTGAGGCTCCCCGTCGAGTGGCCCGCGCCGAGCAGCGACGTGCCCCGCGCGATGGCCGACGCGGACGTGCTGCTGGTCCCGAGCAAGACCGCGGCGAGCGGCGATCAGGAGGGCACGCCGACGGTGATCTGCGAGGGCTCGGCCGCGGGTCTGCCGATCGTCGGCACGCTGCACGCCGGCATCCCCGAGCAGGTCGATGTCGGTGGCCCGCACCCGACGGGCTTCCTCGTGCCCGAGCGCGACCACGCCGGCATGGCGCGCGCGCTGATCGAGCTGGCCGCGGACCCCGGGCTGCGCACCACCCTCGGCGCGAACGGCCGGCGCAAGATGCAGGCCGAGTACAGCCTCGAGGCCCACCGCGACGCGTTGCTGGCCACCTACCGCGAGCTTTTGTCCTGAGAGACCGATCCATGTCCAACACGCCCGAAACCAAGCGCGTCCCCGTGGTGATCCTGTGCGGCGGTCAAGGCACGCGCTTTCGCGAGCAGACCGAGCGCCGCCCCAAGCCGATGATCGAGGTCATGGGCCGGCCGATCCTGTGGCACATCATGAGCTTCTACGCCGGGCACGGGTACACCGACTTCGTGCTGTGCCTCGGCTACATGGGCGAGGTCATCAAGCGCTACTTCCTCGACTTCGCCGCGCTGCAGAGCGACTTCACCGTCAGCCTCCGCAACCCCGGCGAGATCACCTACCACCAGTCGGTGCGGCCCGACTGGCGCGTCACCTGCGTCGACACCGGCGCCGAGGCGATGACCGGCGCGCGGCTCCGGCGGGTCGCCCGCTACCTCGACTGCGACGACTTCATGCTCACCTACGGCGACGGCCTCTCGGACGTCGACGTCCCTGCCCTGCTCGAGTTCCACCGCGCCCACGGCCGCCTCGCCACCGTCACCGGCGTACGGCCGCCGAGTCGCTTTGGCGAGCTGGTGGTCGAGGGCCCGGCGGTGCGTCGCTTCAGCGAGAAGCCGGTCGAGACCGGGCACATCAACGGCGGCTTCTTCGCGTTCAAGCGCCGCTTCCTCGACTATGTCACCGACGACGACGCCTGCATCCTCGAGCGCGCGCCGCTCGAGCGGGCCGCCGAGGACGGCGAGCTGATGATGTACGAGCACGCCGGCTTTTGGCAGTGCATGGACACTTACCGCGACCTGATGAAGCTGGAGGAGGCGTGGAACGGCGGCAAGGCGCCATGGCGGACCTGGTAGACGTGGTAGACGTGGTAGAAGTGGCCCCCATGGGCTTTTGGACCGACAAGCCGGTGTTCGTGACGGGGGCGACCGGGCTCCTGGGTAGCCACATGACGCAGGAGTTGCTCGACCGCGGCGCGAGCGTCGTGTGCCTGGTCCGCGACGAGGTCGCGCAGAGTCACTTCCAGCGGCTCGGCCTCGGCCGTCGCGCGGTGATCGTGCGCGGCTGCCTGGAGGACTACGCGCTGCTCGAGCGGGCGATCAACGAGCACGAGATCGACACTGTCATGCACCTCGGCGCGCAGACGATCGTCGGCACCGCGAGTCGTAATCCCCTGTCGACCTGGGAGGCCAACGTGCGCGGCACCTATCTGCTGCTCGAGGCCTGCCGGCGCAACGCGAGGAAGGTCCAGCGGGTCGTCGTCGCCTCGAGCGACAAGGCCTACGGCGACCAGCCGGTGCTGCCGTACACGGAGAGCTCGCCGCTCGAGGGTCGCTTCCCCTACGACTGCTCGAAGAGCTGTACAGATCTGATCTCGCGCTCATACTTCGAGACCTACCGGCTCAACGTGTGCATCACCCGCTGCGGCAACCTGTTCGGCCCGGGCGACCTCAACTGGAACCGCATCATTCCGGGCACGATCCGCTCGGTCATTCGCGGCGAGCGGCCGGTGGTGCGCAGCGACGGCAGCTTTGTCCGCGATTACGTGTATGTCGGCGACGCGGTCGCGGCCTACCTCGAGCTCGCGGAGCAGATGCACCGCCCGGAGGTCGCCGGCGAGGCGT
>JAYUXQ010001254.1:0-2680 GCA_043752905.1 Nannocystis sp.
TGCCGGTCGGGACGCCGTCGGGCGGTGAGTCGTCGCCGGTCGACGAGCTCCCCGATTCCGCGGCGTCCGGTGTCACCGGGTACGCAGGGCAGCCCGCGAACAGGGTCGCGACCGAGGTGACACGCACTCGAAGGGTCATGGTCATTGTTGCTCCACGCAGTACAGGGCCATGTCGACCGCGCAGTCTTCGGTCGGCTGCTGGACGACCTGATCGGAGACCTCGATCCACTCCGCGTCGGTATTCTCGCTGACGCCCCAGCTGGCGGAGCCCTTGATGCCGGTCCAGTCGCCGCAGAAGTCGATGCCCGGGTAGGGCTGGCCGTCCGCGGTCGAGGCGGTCCACACACTGGTGTTGTGGGTCTGCCCGAACTCGGTGACGTTGATCGCCACCTGCAGCGGCTCGCTGAATAGCTCGTCGAAGCCGTCGCTGACCGTGAGCCCGTTGATCAGGCGGTAGCGGCCCTCGCCGCGGAAGTGGCGCTGGAAGATCGTCGCGGTCGAGCTCGGCAGCAGGGCCTTGAAGTTCTTGGCGTCCTTGATCGGCGAGGTGGGGTCCGCAATCTGGGCTTTTTGCGCCTGCGACCGACAGTAAGCGTCCGCGCCCTGCAGGCCGCTCAGCTTGCCGTTGACGAGGATGCTGAGGACGAAGACGATTCTCTCGCGCTGGCACAGCGGCGAGCACGGGCCGTCCGCGCTTGGAGAGCCGTCGTCGCACTCCTCGAAGTCCTGGTTGACGACACCGTCGCCGCAGAACGAAGCGAAGCCGGTCGTCTCAGCGGACGTGGTGGCGCCGGTCGTCGAGTTGGGGCCGCCGGAGCTGGCGCTGCTGTCGGTCCCGGTCCCTCCGGTGCTCGCGTCCGGGCCCGTACTCGTATCCGTGTCGGCCTCGCGGGTGTCGCTCGCGGGGTCCGCGTCCGTCGTGCTGCTGCTCGTCCCGGAGCCCGTGCTCGTCGCACAGTCGTTCGCTTCCTCGCACGTCAGCAGATCGGGTGGCAGCGGCGCGCACGCCACGACCGCCGCGGAGAGGCTGGCGAGCACGATCGGAGCGAGGCGCCACATCGAGCCAGCATATCGGCGCGCGGTTTCGCGTGTCAAGAGATTTGGCAGACGCTCGCTGCTTGATACAAAAAGCTCGCAGGTGCTATCGGGTGGGCCTTCGCGGCCCGTGCCGCCCTTGCGATGCGCATCAAGAAGATCGAGATCAGCGGGTTCAAGTCGTCCGCCGACCGGAGCTGATGACGGGCACCGGCGTGGGCACCCGCGGCTACTCGATCATCGAGCAGGGCCAGGTCGGGCGCATCGTCAGCAGCAAGCCCGAGGAGCGCCGCTACATCATCGACGAGGCGGCCGGCATCACCCGCTTCAAGGCCGAACTGGTGGTTACCGGCATCGGCGAGGGCAGTCTGGTTGCACAGACGGAGGTCACGCAAGGTCCGGGGCGCGGGACGCCGCGTGAGGCGAGATCCCGGGCGACCCCTGGCCTGTGCGTGGACCGGCCGCGGCGAGCCCGGCGGGTGCGGCCGGGGAACCCGGGACGATAGATACCGGGTGGCTACATGGCCTCGATGCAGTAGATGGGAAACGCCAGGTCACAGCCCCTGGTCGAAAAGCTGAGCCACTGCTTCTGGGCCTGCCAGTCGGCCAGCGCGGCCGCAGCGGGCGCAGTACAGGTCCTCGTAGAGCGCCCTGGTCGGCCATTTTGTGGCGCACAGCGTCGTGACGACGAAGCGCGGGTTCTCCTGTCGGTGATGTACTCGGCCTTGCCGACCACGCGTCGCTCCCCTCCCTGCCAACATGCCGTGAGACACACCGACCCAGAGTTTACAGAGCAGGGCGAGATCGTGATCAAGAAGGATGAGCAACCAGAACAAGCCAGATCCAACTCCCGACGAGCGAGCCCGACGAGCCGACGTGATGCGGCAGGTCGAGGACCTGTCCCAACGGACAGGCCTTCGGCGGGCCTGTGAGGTCCTGGGTGTGGCGCGGGCGACGGTCTACCGGCACCGGCGCCCCACCCCCATCAAGCCCCCACCCCCATCAAGGCCCCACCCCCATCAAGGCCCCACGACGGCCACTGTGCCTCGTCGAGCAGGAGGAGGTCCTGGCGGTGTTGCACAGCGAGTGCTTCGTCGATCAGGCACCAGCGACCGTGGTGGCGACGTTGATGGACGAGGGCCGCTACCTGTGCAGCGCCCGGACGATGTATCGCTTGCTCACGCAACACCTCGAGGTCCGCGAGCGTCGGCCCCCTGCTACCGTCTACATCAACCCTCCCAAGGAGTTGCCCCCAACCCAGAGCTCCGAGACCGACGCACACTAAACTTCGAACACCCGTGTCTCAAAGTCGTTGACAGGTTCCGAACCGAGACGAGATCACGGAGATAATCCGAGTCGTAACACAGGGGCAGCGCCAGGCCCCCCTCCTGCTGTAACGCCGCCATGAGCAGGTGTAGGCTGGTTATCTCGGGGTGCCCGAGCTCGTTGGTCATCGCGTGGGCGATGGTTTGACGAGTCTTGACGGTCGCGGTTTCGGCGTTCAATACTGTTGGGGTTAGCAATTCCTTCTCAGGGGCTCGGCATCTGGCGGGCCAGGATGCGGTTGATCGGCTCGCGGAGGGAGCTCCCGGTCGGTAGTCCGAATGCGTAGTCCTGACGCTGAAAGCTATGGGGCAGTATGTCG
>JAYUXQ010001255.1:0-2679 GCA_043752905.1 Nannocystis sp.
AAATGGTCCCCCGTCATGCCCGCCGGCGGTAGCGGGCCATCGCCTCGCGCAGGCCGTCGTGTGGCAAGGCCGGCGCGACGTGGTCGTCGATCCCTCGCATCGTCTCCGCGGCGACCAGCGCGTTGACGATCGCCTCCTCGGTGGCTGCGATGGTCGCGTCGAACAGCGGCGTGATGCGGCTGTTAGCGAGCATCTCGATGCGGGCGATCGGGTCGGCCGTCGCGGCGCCGGGGTTCGCGGTCGAGAACGCCAGCATGATGTCGCCCGACCCGTTGCCGCCGATGCCGCCGGTCCGGCCGATGCCGAGGCCGGCCCGTCGGGCCACGCGCTCGAGCTGGTGCGAGAGCAGCGGCGCGTCGGTCGCTACCACGACGATGATCGACCCCTGCTCCGCCGCGAGGCCGGCGGGTGAATCGCCCGGGATCTCACGACCGACCGGCACGCCGGCGATCACGAGCTGATCGCGGGTGCCAAAGTTGGCCTGCACGAGCACCCCGACCGTATACACGCCGGCGCCTGGCACCTCGACGCGCCGCGATGCGGTGCCGGTCCCGCCCTTGAACCCGAAGCAGATCATTCCCGTACCACCACCGACGTTACCCTCGGCGATCGGGCCCTCGCTCGCGCCCTCGATCGCCGCCAGCGCGTGCGCGGCCGTGACATGAGAACCATTGATGTCATGGAGGCGGCCGTCGTAGGTCTCGCCGACCACCGGATACGAATACGGCTGGATCAGCCGCCCGGTCCTCGCCTGCCACGCGACGACCGCGGCGCTCACGATCCCGACGCTGTGCGTGTTCGTCAGCATGACCGGCCCCTCGAGGAAGCCCGACTCGTCGATCCACGTGGTGCCGGTCAGCTCGCCGTTGCCGTTGAGCGCACACCAGCCGGCGAGTACGGGCTCGTGCGACGCGAGCCCGCGCGGGTGGACTGCGGTGACCCCCGTGCGCACCGGCCCCTCGCCGACCACGAGAGCCCCGTCGCCGCGAACGATCGTCGTGTATCCGACGCTCACGCCCGCCACATCCGTGATCGCATTGAAGGCGCCCGGCGTCCCCGCGAACGCGATGCCGAGGTCGCGCGCCCGCGGCCTCACGCCTCGTCCTCCTGGCGAGCGATCAATTGTTGCGTCGACAGGACGAGCGGGAGGCGGACCATCCCCGGACCCTAACACAGCACGTCGCCGAGGGTCGATTTCGCGTCTCGTGCTCGCGCGCGGCGGAGGCGGTCCCGATGTCCGTATCGCGTCATGGCGGAGTCATCGGGCGTTCGGCTAGGTTGCGGCGCATGATGCAGCCGCGGACAGACCGGGCCGAGACGATCCCTCCGGACGAGGACGCTGCGCTGCTCCGCCTGGCGGAGGTCCTGAGCCAGCTTCAGGCCAAGCGCGCCAAAAACGGCCTGATCGGCCGCGCGTTATATTTCAAGGGCCACGCGGGCGTACGCGCGGAGATCCGGACCCGCGACGGTCTACCCGCCCCCTACGCCGTCGGCATCTTCGCCGCGGCCGGGACCTACCTCAACTGGCCCGCGTCGGCTGGCGCTTGAGCTCGCCGAATCTGCCCACTTGCAGCAGCACGCCGTGGGCCGCCAGCATGTCGACGAACTTCGGGCCGTCGACCAGCTTGAGGTTCGGCTCGCCGCTGGCCGCCTGCACCGCCTGGGCCGAAAATTCGGAGGTGGTCACCAGCAGCGCCTCCGCGTAGCGCTGGCGGCGAAACGCGCCGAGCAGCTCGTCGACGAAGCGGCGGCCGACCGGCGCCGAATAGCGCTTGGCCTGGACCGCGATCTCGGCGCGGTGGCCCCACGCGTCGACCCGGCAGGCGACCACATCGACCCCGCCGTCGCCCGGGCCGCCGCGCTCGACGACGTCGACGTAGCCCATCGCCCGCAGCAGCTCGGCGACGATCGCCTCGAACTTGCTCGGCTCGACCTGCATCAGCCACAGCAGCGTCTGCTGCTTGACGAGCGCGTTGTGGCGAGCGACCAGGGCCTCGATCTGCGGCGCGGGGTCGGACAGGTCGAGCCCGCCGGTCTTCTCGGCGCCAGGCTTTTGCACGTAGCGACGCCACTTGATCAGCGTCTGCGCGCGCCGCTCGGCGGTCGTCCGCGACAGGCCCGTCAACACCACCAGCCGGTGCGTCAGCGTGCCGAGGTCGAGCGGCTCGCCGGCGAAGAACGACGCGAACGGCCGCAGCGCGCGCGCCAGGCCGATCGCCTCGGCGAACACCTCGCGCTCGTCCTGCGAGCCCTCGCCGGTGGCGAGCAGGCGCTGGCCCAGCGACGTCACGCACAGCTCGCCGCGGACATTGAACTCGACGACGCCGAGGATCCGCGCCGCCTGACGGTAATACGAGAAGTGGCGGTGGTCGACCTGCAGCAGCTCGAGCAGGGTCGCCGCGTGGACGATGCCGTCGCGGATCGCCGCGACGAGCTGACGAACATTGCCGAGGCGATCGGCCTGCGGCACATCGAGCGTACGATGCAGCCGATCGACCCGCGCCGGGCGGGCTTGGCGGACTCTGGCCATGTTCGCCAGCTTGCCCGGGTCGCAAGCGCCGCGACAGCGAAATGATGCGCCGTTGATAATTTTACAAGTGCTCGATCGCGCGCAATGTCGGTACGCGCGACCCGGGAGGCTCCTGGCGTCGGTATGCCCACTGGCAGACAGCGAGGCAC
>JAYUXQ010001256.1:0-6656 GCA_043752905.1 Nannocystis sp.
CGAAGTACTTGCCCGACACGCCCTCCAGCTCCGGCGACGAGGCGACGTGCACCGAGGTGCGCGCGCCCTTCTCCGGGCTGATGAGGGCCCAGTGCGTCATCTTGACCAGCCAGCGGTAGATGCCGCGGGTGTCGTCGGGGCCGCCGAACTCCGAGGCGACCACGCCGGGGTGTACGGCGTTGACGGTGACCCCGGTGCCACGCAGGCGGTCGGCCAGCTCGACGGTGAACAGCAAGTTGGCGAGCTTGGAGCGGCAGTACACCGGTATGCCGCGGTAGCTGCGACGCGCGTGCAGGTCGTCGAAGTCGAGGCCGCCGAAGGCACCCCTGTGTGCGTCCGACGAGAGCACGACGATGCGGGACGGCGCGCTCTCTTTGAGCCGCGGCAGGAGCAGGTTGGTCAGCAGGAAGTGGCCGAGGTGGTTGACGCCGAGGGTCGACTCGAAGCCGTCCTCGGTCTCGCTGCGGGTGCTGAGCACGAGGCCGGCGTTGTTGATGAGCACGTCGAGGCGCGGGTGCGTGGCGAGGAACTCCTCGGCGAAGCGACGCACGCCGGCGAGCGAGGCGAGGTCGAGGCGCATGCACGCGACCCTGTCGCTGCCGGCCTGCTGGCGGATGTCGGCGAGCGCGGCCTCACCCTTGTCGGGGCTGCGTGATGTGATCGTCACCTGCGCGCCCATGCGGGCCAGCGCGATCGCCGTCGCCTTGCCGATGCCCGTGTTGCCGCCCGTGATCAGCACTGTCTTGCCCTGCATGTTCGTCGCCATCGCGGCGCGTCCTAGCAGCTTTGCCCCGTCCGCGCCACCGAGCTAAAAGAGCGCGTGCGAACTACTTCACTGTGTTTCCCTGCGCTCCTCCTCGCCTGCGTACTTCCAGCCTGCGGCAGCGACCCCGACACCACCACGAGCACCGATGCGAGCGGCACCGGAACCTCGGGCACCGCCACGACCGGGGAGACCTCGCAGCCGACGACCAGCGCGACCAACACTGGGACTTCCACGGGTGCGTCCGGCACCGGAGACGCGAGCACGGGTGAGCCCGGCACCACCGGCTCCGGCACCACCGGCGAGTCCAGCACCGGAGCCGTGAGCACGGGCGAGGCGAGCACGGGCGACTCGAGCACGGGCGACCCCGGCGGGCTCGGTCAGGCGGCGCAGGACGCCAGGGCGGCGCTCGAGCTGGCGGTCGACGGTGTGCTCTACCTCAGCGAGTCGGAGGACACGTGGACCGTGTTTGCGATCGCAGACGCGGCCCCGGTGACCGACAAGAACTTGAAGGACGCGATCGCCGAGGTCTATGTCCCCCACGACGACATCCCGCTGGCCGACCGCGTGGTCGAGCTGCGCACGCTGGCCCAGCTGATGGACCCGCTGACGGTCATGCAGGACTGGTGGGGCGACTTCGAGAAGATGCAGGCGGTGCAGTACCAGAAGATCCGCGACATCTTCGAGGGCCAGCTGACCAACGTGCAGGTGTTTCGCCTCGGCGAGCAGTCCGGCAACAACCTCGTCGGCCAGATCGACGTGTTCGTGATCGGTGAGACCGTCGACGGTGACATCGTCGGCATGTTCGCGGTCGCGGTGGAGACCTGATGCGCGCGCGACTGTTCGCGCTGTCGCTGCTGCTCGCCTGCAACGCGGGTAGTGACAGCGACACCGGCCCGGCGCCGGTGCGGGTGTTCGCGGTCGGCAACCATCACGGCCTCGGCTACGTCGACAGCTACGCGACCTTCGAGGCCGAGATGCAGCGCCTGCTGACGATCGTACAGCCCGACCTCGCCAGCGACCACGCCAACCTGGTGGTGTTCGGCGAGGACGTCGGGCTGCCTGCGGCCTTCCTTGGCGCGCGCGGGGTCGACGCCCGCGCCGCGACCACGGCCGAGTCGGCCTACCTCGCGGTGGCGATCGCCTACGAGGATGCGGTCGTCCACTACACGCAGGTCTACCCGCAGATCACGTTCAATCGGGCGATCTCGCTGGCGCTGACCGACACCATGGCGCGCGCCTTCTTCGGCACGTTTCCAAAGCTGGCGAAGCAGCACGGCGTGTGGCTGTCGGCGTGCACGCTGCTCGCCGACACGATCGAGAGCACGGACCCGGCCGACATCGCCGCGTTCGGCGACCCCGAGCTGACCGGTCAGAGTTCGGTGTACTTGCCGGTCGACGAGCACGTCCACAACGTCTGCTATCTCTGGGACGACGAGGGTGAGGCCGTCGGCGCCTCGCGCAAGGTCAACCTCGTCGCGCTCGAGGGCATGGACCTGCTCGACCTCTCCCCGGAAGTTTTGGACAACGTCGAGGCCTTCGACACGCCGTTCGGTCGGGTGGCGATCGCGATCAGCCTCGACGCGTTCGTGCCGGCCTACGTGCGGCACCTCAACGACCTCGGCGCGCAGATCGTCTTACAAAACGACGCCAACCCGGGCGCGTGGGCGGTCATTCAGCCGCAGGGCGGCCACGACGGCCCGCCCGACGGCTCGATGGTGTGGCAGCCCGAGGAGTGGGAGGACTCGACCCTGCGCATGGTCAGCGACGCGGCCTACCCGAACATCGAGTTCAACGTGTGCCCGATGATCGTCGGGAACCTCTTTGACATCCCCTTCGACGGCCAGAGCTCGATCACCGCGCGTCATCCTCCTGCCGACAACCCGCTGCGCGGCTACATCGGCGATCAACCCAGCGACCGCTTCGTCGCGCTCGCACCCTGGGCCTTTCCCGACCCCGGTGACGCCGACCCGGGCCTCACACTCGAGCAGCGCCGCGAGCCGATGCTGGCGCTCGGCGAGCAGCTCGCGCCCGGCTCCGGCCACGCGAACGAGAACAAGTACCGCGAGGACATCATCTGGGCCGACATCCAGGTGTCGGGCCCGTCCGTCCCCGCTGTCTCACCTGCCCCTTAGGTCAGGTCACTGCGGCGGTCGTCGCCGTCGCCTCGCCGGCCTTGAGGCTGGCGAGGTCGATGACGAAGCGGTAGCGGACGTCGCTGCGCAGCATGCGTTCGTAGGCGGTGTTGATGTCCTTGATGTCGATGACCTCGACGTCGGAGGCGACGCCGTGCGCGGCGCAGAAGTTGAGCATCTCCTGGGTCTCGCGGATGCCACCGATCAGCGAGCCCGCGAGGCGCCGGCGCCCGAGGAGCAGCGGGAACGGAGACAGGAGGGTCGGGTCCGGAGCGCCGACGAGCACCATGGTGCCGTCGAGGCGCAGCAGGCCGAGGTACGCGTTGTAGTCGTGCTTCGCGGAGACCGTGTCGAGGATGAAGTCGAAGCGGCCGGCGTGCTCCGTGAACATCGCGGGCTCCCTGGTGACCAGGAAGTCGCTGGCGCCGAGGCGCATCGCGTCCTCGCGCTTGCTCTCCGAGTGGCTCAGTACGGTCACGTGGGCGCCCATCGCCGCGCCGATCTTGACGCCCATGTGGCCGAGGCCGCCGAGCCCGACCACCGCGATCTTGTCGCCGGCCTTGACGCCGAAGTGATGCAGCGGCGAATATGTGGTGATGCCGGCGCACAGCAGCGGCGCGGCGCGCTCGAGCGGGATGCCGTCCGGGATCCGCACGACATAGTCCATGTCGACGACGATGCGGGTCGAATAGCCGCCGTAGGTCGGCGCCTGGGTGGCGCGCTCGCGGCCGTTGTAGGTGTTGGTGCAGCCCTGCGCGCAGTACTGCTCCTCGCCGGCCACGCAGGCCGGGCACGCGCGGCACGAGTCGACGAAGCAGCCGACGCCGACCGCGTCCCCGATGCGAAAGTTGTTGTGCACCTCGACGCCCACCTGCGCGACCCGGCCGACGATCTCGTGGCCGGGGACCATCGGGAAGATGCCGCTGCCCCACTCGTCGCGGGCCTGGTGCACGTCCGAGTGGCAGACGCCGCAGTAGAGAATATCGATCAGCACTTCGCGTGGGCCCGGCTCGCGGCGGGAGATCGTGTGTGGCGCGAGCGGCGAGCGTGGATCGTGGACGGCATAGGCGGGGGTCTCGAGCATGGGCCCATGCCTCTAGCACGGGCCCCGCGTGCCAACCACAGGCCCGATCCGGGTGCGCCACCTGCGTACCCGGGCCTGCCAGCCGCGGCTGCCCGCGATGTGGAAGCCCTGGGGCCCCCGTCGCCCTCGGTTGCGCCCGGATCGCCGGTCCGGCGCAGTCGTCGACGCGCGATGGTCCATGAAACGAGGGCAGGACGCCCATGCAAACGATCATCGCGCAATTCGAGCAAGTCACCGACGCCGAGGAGGCCGTCCGCGCCCTCCTCGATCGTAACTACGACCGGGCCGACATCAGCTTCGTGGCCAACGACGTCAAGAGCGACACGGCGCTCGGTGACGGCAGCGGCCCCCCGGCGGGCGCGGGCCAGGCGTCGATCGGCCTGCTCCTCGGCATTGGCAGCTTCATGATCCCCGGCGTCGGACCGCTGCTCGCCGCTGGACCGCTGGCGGTGGGCATCGCCGGTGCGGCCTCCGGCGTCGTGGCGAGGGACACCCACTGGCTCGACCCCCTGCTCGGCGACTACGGCATCCCGGAGCGCGACGCGCGGGTCTATGGCGAGCGGCTCCGCAGGGGTGGCGCGCTGGTCCTGATCCCCGCCCGCGAGGAGGTGTCGGACAACATCATCGCGGTCCTCGAGACCAGCGGCGCGATCCAGGTCGACACCCACGCGCGCGACCCGAAATTTTCCAGCGCCTGAACTCTTTCACCCGGCGTGGTCCGAGCTCTCGACCTGGTCGATCGGACAGGCTCCACAGCGCGGCGCTGTGTGCTCGCCATGCGCCGGTCCTGGCCGGCGATCGTGACAGTGTCACGCGCGCAGCAGCTCGGAGAGGTCGGCGCCCGGCGCGAACTCGACGGGGTCCTGGCCGGCGCGGAACAGGCGGGCCCCGGCCTCGCCGCGCAGGACCATGCGGTCGCCCTCGCGGCGCAGCATCGCGGGCTCGCGCAGGCCGAGGACCGGCTGGTGGTTGTGCTCGTGGAATTCGCGGAGTCGGGTCTCGCGGGTCTCGCCCTGGTGGGTCGAGTGCGGGTCGGGGTCGAGGTAGTGCGGGTTGAAGTTGAAGGGCACGAGGCCGAGGGCGACGAAGCTCGGCGGGTACACGATCGGCATGTCGTTGCTGCTGCCGATCGTCAGGCCCGCGAGGTTGGTGCCGGCGCTCGAGCCGACGTAGGGCATGCCGGCGACGACGCGCTCGTACAGCGCCTCACGCACGTCGAGGCGGTAGATCTCGGAGAGCAGGCGGAAGGTGTTGCCGCCGCCGACGAACACCGCGTCCGCGGCCGCCACCGCCGCTTTGGTGTCCTTTGCGTCGTCCGTGGTGCGCAGCCCCTCGACGGTGATCCCCAGCGGGGCCAGGCGATCGCGCACCTTGGTCGTGTAGGCCTCGCGGTCGTGCAACGCGAAGGGCACGAACAGCAGCCGCTTCACCGGGCCGAGGAAGTCGGCCAGCTCCGCCTCGGCGTGGTCGAGGTAGCCGTGGCCGTGCACGTTGGAGCTGCTGAGCAGGAGGAGTCGAGACATCGCGCCGCAGCATAGCGGCGGCGCAGCATCGCTGTCACCTCACCGATCGATGGACTCGCCCGGCGCCGGCCGGCTCGGGCGAACTGCGGTGCATGGCGGACGCGTGGCCCCGCGAGGTGCGTGTTCGTGACGACGGACGACCTGTGCCGGGCGGTCCGCTGACCGTGTCAGACGCCGAGGCCCGGCTCGTGGCCGACACGAAGCTCGACCACGTGCGCCTCACCGACCTGATGCTGACCTGCACCGACCGGGAGAACAGGAGCGGCAGGATCTACGTGAGCGCGCTCGGCGAGCAGCCGCTGCCCGACGTGCTCGTGGAGTTCGACGCGAGCGAGGCCTGCGAGGCGGGTCCGCTGCGCGTCGCCGGTCGCCTCGAGCGAAGATGGCGGACGGCTGACGGCAGGCCGGCTGCCACGGACGTGCCGCGGACCCTGTTGTTCCACCCGCACACCGGGGACCTCGTCTGGCGAGCGATGTCGACGGCGCTGACGATCCTCGGCGGGGTGCTGATGTGGAGTGGGCTACGGCGGCGTCGGGCCGAGCGGGAGCGGCTGCGCAAGGCCACGGAGCCCGGTCGTCTACACGGATGGCCATGGTCGGCGTCACCACGGATCCTACTCGCGCAAGGCGCTGTTCTCCCCGATCTACGAGGGCCGGTCCGAGCTCCGGTACGACCCCGATGACCCGTCGAGCTTCGCGGTGTCGACGGTGAGGAGGGCCTCTGGGGCGAGCTGCTCCTGCTCCTGATCGTGTTCGCGGCGGTCGTGCCAGGCACGCTACGGGCGATGCGAGCGCCACGTCGGCGGCTGCGCGAGCTCGAGCAGCTGCGAGAGACCCTGCACAGCAGCCCCGAGGAGGTGATCCTCCCGGTGCTCTCGATCCACAGGCTCGAGTTCAAGGGCGACCTCGTGTCGACGGACTACTGCCTGCATCTCCCGGACGGCGCGACCCTCACGGAGAGCTTCGCCGGGGCCGAGCGCGTGCGTCTCCGCTATCGTCGCGGCAAGGGCACACCGGTGACCTGACCTTCAGGTCAGGTTGAACGCATAGGGCAGGGTCATCGGCTGGCCGTCGCGGGTCTTCGGGAACGACCAGGTTTTGGCCTTGTCGGTGACGCAGGTGGTCAGGCCGGGGTCGTTGACGGTGCTGGC
>JAYUXQ010001257.1:0-2663 GCA_043752905.1 Nannocystis sp.
CTCGTCGACGAACGCGGCGTCGTCCCCATCATCGTCCTCGATGACGCCCAGGCCCTCCGCGACGAGGTCCTCCACGAGCTCCACGGCCTCACCAGCCTCGACTTCGACGGCCGCGATTACCTCACCGTCTGGCTCGTCGGTCACCCGCGCCTCGACCGTCGTCTTCGTCTGCAGCAGCACGCCGCCCTCGCCCAGCGCGTCGTCGCCTACACCCAGCTCACCGCCAAGACCGACCCCGCGCTCGTCAACGCCATGCTCGACCATGGCCTCGCCGCCGCCGCTGCGCCGCCAGACCTGATCACCCCGCAGGCCCGAGAACAGCTCATCCGAGCCACCCACGGCATCCTCAGGCTCATCAGCCACATCCTCCGCGTCTCCCTCATCCTCGCCGACGAGCGCGGCCTGAGCTCCATCGACCCTGCCATCGTCAACACCGCGACCATCCTCCTGCGCCTCGAGGCGGCCAAGCCCATCGTCACGCCGCCGCCCAGACCCCGCTCGGATCGCGACCCAAGATCACGTGGATAAGGTGGCCCGGCACACTCGCGGACGGCCGCTATATCACCGGGCAGTCGCTGCCCGGGTACCCGAAGGACGACCTGCACGACTCGCTCGAGATGGGAGCAGTCGGGTACGGCGACAACAACGTCGCGTGATCTGCTCGCCCAACGACTGCTGAGATCGACGCTGGCCCGCCGGGCGGGTCGATCTATACTGCGGCATCCCGCAGCACCTGCAGGTCGATCCCGCCGCGTCCGCCGTCTTGCTGGTCCTCCCCGGCGAGGCGGCGGTCGGGCTTTGGCGCGGCGTGCTGCGGCACGCCGCGTTTCGCCGGGTCTGGCTCGGCGCGATGATCTCATCGATCGGCACGTGGATGGAGGGCCTCGGGGTCCAGTGGCTCATGGCCGAGCAGACCGGCTCGACCGTCATGCTCGCCTGGCTCGCCGCGGCCCAGCTCGGACCCACGCTCGTGCTGGGGATGTTCGGCGGCCTCGCCACCGACCGCCTCGACCGCCGCAAGCTGCTGCTGACCACCCAGACGATCATGATGGTCATCGCGCTCGGGCTCGCGGTCGCCAGCGCCGCCGACTTGGCCACCCCGCCGGTGCTGCTGGCCATGGGCCTGCTCAACGGCGTGGCGATGGCCTTCAACACGCCGGCCTGGCAGGTGCTCACGCCGCGGCTGGTCCCGCGCGAGGAGCTGCACAGCGCGATCGCGCTGCAGGGCATGCAGTTCAACCTGGCGCGCGTGGTCGGCCCGGCCCTCGCCGGCCTGATGCTGGCCCGGACCAGCGCGACCGTCCTGTTCGCCCTCAACGCGCTCAGCTTCGTCGCCGTGCTCGCCGCGATCGCCAGCACCCCCCCCGCGCCGGCGCCCCCGGGGCCGCCCCCGGCCGCGCGCGCGCAGGTGCTGGAGGCCCTGCGCTTCGTGTTCGGCGGCAAGGGTCCGCGGGCGCTGTTTGGCATGCTCGTGCTGCTGAGCGCCCTCGCGGCGCCGCTGCAGCGCATGCTGCCGCTGTTCGTCTCCGACGTGTTTCACGGCAGCGAGGCCGACTACGGCCTGCTGCTCGGGATGTTCGGCGCCGGCGCGGTGCTCGGTGGTCTGACGCTCGGGCGCTGGCCGGTCTGGTATCCGCGGCACCACCTCATCCCGCTGGCGCTGACGCTGACCGGCGCGTGCATGACCCTGTTTTGCGCGACCGACAACCTCGCGCTCGCCGGTGTCTGGATCTTCCTCGCTGGACTTGTTTGGATCTGGGCGTTTAGCAGCATGATGACCGCGGTGCAGTTATTGGTGACCGACGCGATGCGCGGGCGCGTGCTGTCGGTCACCAACATGGCGATGTTCGGCGCGATGCCGGTCGGCAGCCTGCTCGCCGCGGTGCTCGGCGAGAAGCTGGGCGCCTGGTCCGGAGGTTGGTTCGGGCCCGGGGCGTCCGGGGCCGCGGCGGTCCAGCTCGGCGTCGGCTCGATGGCGCTACTGCTGACGGTGCTCGGCGTGCTGCTGCTGGTGTTTCGTACGCCCGAGATCGATGGGCCGGGTCCGGGTGCGGACGTCCCGCAGCGTGCGCGTGGCCTCTGGCGCGGCATGACGGCCGCGGCCCATCGACCGCACGTCGCATGAGCAATGTGGCGCTGTCGGCCCGTATGGGGCCACAGGAGCCCCCCGGGCGTGCGCACGTCCACCATCGCGCACTTATCGCGCTTGCCGCCGCTGCGAATCGGCGCATGTCTGGGGCGCGGTGCACTCGGTATTCGCTGTGGAGCGTGACAAGCATGGAGGGGCCCTCCTAAGGGAGTTTCTCGATCCTGCTGCATGTATGCTCGACTTCTTCGCCGACGGGGTATCCGCCCTGGCGGCGGTACGAACAAAGCCGCCGGACCTCGTGATCCTCGTGGTCCTCGTGATCCTGATGCCCCTCGTGCCCCTCGTGCTCCTGCTGGGCACCGTCGAGCAGCTGCTCGCCCGGCCCGGGTGACCCATCATGACCACCAACCACGACGCCCCGTCGGTGACCTTCCCGCGGATCTCCTCCGGTAACCCGGAGGTCGACCACATCCTCGAGGGCGGCTTCCCGGCCAACTCGATCAACATCGTGATGGGCCAGCCGGGCACCGGTAAGACGATCTTCGTCCAGCAGTTGGTATTTCACAACGCCGCC
>JAYUXQ010001258.1:0-2662 GCA_043752905.1 Nannocystis sp.
GCCGCCACGCCGGCGCCCGCGGTGGTGAGGATGTCGTGCGCCGCCTTGCGCACCGCCGCCTCGTCCTTGACGTCCGCCGCGATCAGGATCGTCGCCTCACCCCTGGGCCCCGGGTAGACCGCGAACACGACGTCGTTCTGGATCTGGTCGAGCACGCTGTGGCTCGCGGTGATCACCGAACGGACCTGGGCCTCGAAGGCGCCGCCGAGCTGATTGGCCTGCTTCGCGGCGTTGTCGACCATCTTGTGCAAGAGCTCCGGCGAGCCCCATGGCATCGCCACCACGATCGCGGCGCCGGCCGGCAGGCGGCCCTCGAGCGCGGTCGTCTGCGTGCGCGCCGTCCCGAGCGGGCTCAGGCCGAGGCGCTCGAAGGGCGCGTCGGCGGCGAGCTCGAGCGTGAGGTCGCGGTCGGTGCCGGCGTCGAGCTCGAACGACGCGCGGGACGCCTCGCGCAGCACCGCCGAGACCTGGCGCCGCAGCCCGGCGGGGATCGCCCCGATGCTGTCGACCGAGAGCATCCCCGGCGGGAGATCGCTCGCGTGGATCTTCAGGCGCCGGCCGCCGGACGCTGACTTGGCGAGCGCGCCGGCCCGCTCGAGGTCCGGCTGCGTCGTCGCGAACTCGAGGGCCCGCGGCTGCTCGCGCAGGATCATGCGCAGGTCGCCGTACAGCAGCTCCCACAGGCCATTGCCCAGCGGCTGCGGCCGCCGCCCCGACGGCATGCCCTCCATGATGCCCTTGGGGTTGGTCGCCGCGACGCTGCCGATCAGGCGCATGTCCGAGGTCGCCAGGTCGGGATGAAACGCCGTGTCGAGCGCCATCACGCCGTTGAGATCGAGGTTGTTCCACATCCCCGGCCCGTAGCCGAACTGCAGCAGCGCGGCCTGGATCCACGCGCTGGCGTCGATCGGGTTCTTCGGGTTCCACGCGGTCGTCGCCTGCTTGACCAGCGTGAGCAGGTCGCCGAGCCCCTCGACGCTCGCGCGCACCTGGATCGGCTTGCCGGTCGGACGCGCCTGCGATGAGCCATCGGCCGGCTCCGCGATCGTGCCCGCGCCGTCCTGGGTCGACGCGCCGTCGTCGACCACGACCGCCGGCGGCGGCTTCTTGTGGGTGCAGGCCGGGGCGGTGAGTAGCACGGCCGTGACGGCCACGATCTTCGCGGGGAGCAGGCGGGACATCGGCCGCGAGTGTAGACGACGTGACGCGGCCCTGTCGCGGCCCGCGCCACCCGGACCGCCCAAACGGCCCCACGTGCGTCTCAGCGGCCCACAGCGACCGTTCCAGCCGATTTGGGCCCGCCTGGACGCAGCCCGCGCCGCGGGGGTCCGCGGACTACTCTGCCGCCTCGTCCGGGGCGACCGGGAGGTCGCGGTCGATGCGGGAGATCACCTGCGAGACGACGTTCATCGGCGCCCCGGTGCCGCCGTGGCGTTCGGCCAGCAGCTCGGCGACGATCGACACCGCGATCTCGGCCGGCGTCCGACCGCCGAGCGCCAGGCCGACCGGCGCGCGCAGGCGGCCGAGGTCCGGCGCCTCGCGGCCGAGCGCCTGCTCGCGCCGGACGATCCTCGCCACGATCGCGTGGACCTTGCGCCGGCTCCCGATCATGCCGATGTAGCGATGCGGCCGGCGCAGCAGCTCGGCCAGCGCCTGCTCGTCGCGCGCGTGGTCGCGGGTCGCGATCACCAGGTAGTCGCGCTCGTCGAGGTCCGGGACCGCCGCGCCGAGCTCGTCCACGTCGGCGAGCTCGCGCCGGTCGGCCTCGAACGAGGGATGCTCGAGCATGTCCTCGCGGTCGTCGACGACGACCACGCGAAACCCGACCCCGCGGGCCACCGGCGCCAGCGCCTGCGCGACGTGTCCGCCGCCGATCAACACCAGTCGCGCCTGAGCGTCGAGATACTCCACGAACACCTCCATCGAACCGCCGCAGCACATGCCGAGGTCGCGGACCAGGTGCGCCTTGACCACGCTCGGGGTGCCCTCGCGCAACGTCGTGCGGCACGCCTCGAGCACCTGCGCCTCGATCGCCCCGCCGCCGACCGTGCCCACCAGCGAGCCGTCGGCCCGCAGCAGCAGACGGGCGCCGACCACCTGCGGCGCCGAACCGGAGCGAGCGATCACGGTCGCCAGCGCCGCCGGTCCGCCGCCACCTGCCAACACCCCGGCCGCCGCCTGGAAGACCTCGAGCGTGGCGGCCGGGTTCGACATCGTGGCCGCGAGTGTAGCAGCCTCGACCGCCCGGCCGAGGCCGCTTGCCGTGCGCCGACGACCGCCGTAAAAAGAGCCGTTCGCCGGCGTTCGCCGGCGTAGCCGGAGCGAGCCATGCGTCGTCCCGCGACTCTCGCCCTGACCGTCCTACTACCCTCGGCCTCGCTCGCCTGGGCCTCTCTCACCGGGGCCTGCTTCTCCGGTAGTGAGCCGACCCCCGGCCGCGCCGTGGCTGCGCCGCGACCGACCCGCGACCCGCCCGAGCCGCCGACGATGACCCCCGAGGAGCTCGCTGAGGCCCGCCGCAAGGCCGGCTTTCGCGACGACGACCTCGCCGCCGAGAAGGCTCAGGCGCGCGAGCAGGGCGGCCGGCAATACGTCCGCGAGCACCTCGCGGCCTATCGCGGGCTGGTCCGGGCGTTGCGCCGCAGCGTCGACGACATCGACC
>JAYUXQ010001259.1:0-6630 GCA_043752905.1 Nannocystis sp.
GGTGGTCTTGACATAGAGCGTGCTGCCCTGCACCGAGCTGTGCTCCGCCTTGGCCTTGCCGGGTAGATCGATGTCCGTCAGCTCGATGTAATCCCCGCTGCCCGGGTCGCCGTTGAGCCGGAATGAGTTGAGCCGGAACGAGTTGAGCCGGAACGAGTTGAGTAACACCCCGTTCACCTCGCTCTGCGGAGTCGCCGGCGGCCCGCCGTCGCCTTCCCTCAACTCCACCTGCGCGTCACAACCTATCATCGCCAGTAGAGCCACCGTGCACGCCGTTTGCTTGATGTTCCAGGTCATCACTCGCCTCCGTTTCGACCTCGAGGTTAGCACGCTGTCGGTGTCGACCCCCCACGTCGGCCCAGCCCGGACAGATGACCTGAGCAAATCTCATGTGCGCATATGCAGCGAGAAACCGCGGGATTTCACAGGAATGGAAGTCCGAGAGACTGATTAAACCAACGTCGATTCGTCCGGCCAGAGCCCCGCCCCACGCTCCCGCCGATGTCCCGAGCCCCACGATTTTTGAAGGCGACCGCGCCGCCGCGGCAACGCACGAAGGTCTGGCTAGCGGCACGCGGACGGCAGCGGCGCGCCGTTGGCCGCCTCGCCGATGCTGACCAGCGCGCCCGCGCGCTCCATACCGATCGCCGCGAGCGCGTTGCACTTCGAGGCGGCCTGCAGGAGCTTGGTGTTGTCGGGCGCTGGCGCGCGGGTGGCCTCCTCCACCAGTTTCTGGCAGCAACTTATATAGTCGATGCGGATCCCCACGCCGGGCGTCGGCGCTTGCGTGGACTGGCTCGTCTTCCACGCGAGGTCGGTCTTGCCGAGGTCACCGCGGTTATGTGGTGAGTCGCCGCGAAAGCGAGACACATATGGTTTGGCCGTCGTGGTCGTGCCGAGGCAGGTCAGCGTGCCATCGTTGCTGGCGACCAGCAGCTCGTACGTACCATCGAGGTCGACGTCCGCGACCATCGCCGGGGCCTCGATCGGGCCGCCGAGCCTCGCCAGCTCGGCGCGCTTGCCATCGGCCGAGAACGCCAGCAGCACGCCCTTCTCGCTGCCGACGATCGCCTCCTCGCGGCCGTCGCCGTCGAGGTCGACGACCACCGCGCTGGCGGTCACGCGGCCCTCGAACGCGCGAAACTTGCGAGCCTCCGCGCCGACGAGGACCACGCCGTCGGCCTCGCCCCACCAAGCGGTCCCCGCGACCAGCACGCCCGACTCGCCGGCCGCGCCGCGCAGCGGGACCGGCGTGGCGAACAGACCCTCGATGCCGCTGTCGTCGCGCTTCAGCTGCGTCCCCCAGCGCAGCGCGCCGGTCTTGCCGTCGTGCACGCTGACGTCGCCGTAGGACCACGCGGCCAGGACCTCGGGCTCGCCGTCGAGGTCGAAGTCCGCGACCGTCGGCGACGCGTGCACGCCAGACTCACCGTAATGTTGCCATAACACGCTGCCATCCTTGCCGCGATATGCGCCGAGGATCGCGTCACGGGCGGCGGCGACGACGTCATCGCTGCCGTCGCCGTCGAGGTCGGCGATCGCCGCGGCGGCGATGTAGCCACGCGCACCATACGCGCTCTCGCCGGTCCTCACCGTCCACAGCACCTTGCCGGTCTTGCCGTGCAGGGCCTGCAGTGCGCCGGATTCGTCACCAACCACGACATCGATGGCGCCGTCGCCATCGAGGTCGGCGAGGGCCGGCGCGGGGCGGACCTTGCCGGTCGCCGTCGCCGTCCACAGCAGCTGGCCCGCGAGCGTGGCCGCGACGATCTGGCTGTTGTCGGTCGTGAAGTACACCGTGCCGCTGTCGATCGCCACACCGCCGACGTCGCGGTCGCCGGATCCGGGCGTGCGGATCAACTTGTTCTGCTTCCCGGTCCTCGCGTCGAGGACATACACGCCGTCGGACGGCTCATTCTTGCCGTCGAGCGTCAGTCCATGGGTGCCGATCACGACGAGGCCGTCGGTCAGCGCCATCGTCGTACGAAAGGTGGTCTTGCCGACCTTTGCGGTCCACTTCACCGGCAGCTTGGCGTACTGGCGACGGATCACCGGCGGCGTGCTCGTCTGCTCGCCGCGGACCATGCCGCCGACATCGAAGTGACCATTGAGCCCCGGTCGAACCGGCTCCGGCAGCGTCGGGAGCGACGGCTCCGGCCGCGCGACCGGCTCCGGCGCGGGCTCGTGATTCGCGGGCACGTTGCTCGTGCAGGCCGCGAGCGAGAGCAGGGCGAGGACGAGATGGAGGTCGCGGAGCATGACCCCGAGCCTACACCCGCGGCCAAACGCTCGCAGCCGCGATCTCACCCGAGCAAACGACCCTCCTTCATAGCATCGACGGCGCCCACGGCGACGCGTAAGCTGGCCGACATGCGTCGTCCGTCATACAGCCCCGCCCTGCCCCTGGGGATCTCCCTCGGCATGCTGGTCGTCGGCTGCGGTGGAGCCGGCAGCGGCGAGACCGACGAGGTCCCCGCGGCCACGGGCGCGACCGTCCTCACCGGCGACACGCCGACCACGGGCACCACCGCGGCCGACACCGCCGGAGACACCGGCCCCGACGCGGCCGTCACGTATTATCGTGACATCAAGCCGGTGCTCGACGCCCGCTGCGTCCAGTGTCACACCCCGGGCAACATCGCCCCGTTCTCGCTGCTGACCTACGACGAGGCCCGCCCCTTCGCCGACGCGCTCGCCGACTCCGCCGACGCCGGCACGATGCCGCCGTGGCCGCCCGACAACGCGTGCCGCAGCTATCCCCACGACCGTTCATTGCCCGATGCGGATCGCCAGCTGCTGCGCGACTGGGCCGAGCTCGGCGCGCCCGCGGGCGACCCCAAGGACGCGCCGCCGCCTCCCGACGCCCCGGCCGAGCCGATCGAATACGATGTCGAGCTCGCGCTGGCTCCGTTTAGCCCGACGATCATCCCCGACGAGTATCGCTGTTTCCTCATCGACTGGCCCAAGGACGAGGAGAGCTTCGTGACCGCCCTCGACGTCATTCCGGGCGATCGGCAGCTCGTCCACCACGTCATCGCCTACGCGCTCGAGCCCAAGGATGTCGACGCCTACCGCGCCCTCGAGGCCTCCGACCCCGACCCCGGCTACCTGTGCTACGGAGGCCCCGGCGGCGCCGGTAATAGCGTGTGGGAAATCCCCTGGCTCGGCGCCTGGGTCCCCGGCTCCACCGCCGGCGCCATGCCGGCCGGCACCGGCATCCGCGTCGCGCCCGGCTCCGTCATCGCCGTGCAGATGCACTACCACGGCGTGGCCGGCGCCACGCCCGACCAGTCGCGCGTCCGCCTGCGCACCGCACCCACGGTCGACCGCCAGGCCGTCATCATGCCGTTTACCAACCTCGACTGGGTCCTCGGCACCGAGAAAATGCACATCCCCGCCGGCGAGCCCGACGCCGTCCAGAGCTTCGAGCTCGACATGACCGGCGTCGTCGGCTTCATCTTCCCCAACGGCCCGCTCAAGCCCGACGCCCCCTTCGTCGTCCACGCCGCCGGACTGCACCAGCACACCCTCGGCACCAGGAGCACGCTCGAGGTGGTCCGCGGCGGCGGCGACGAGTGCCTCCTCGATATTCCCCGCTGGGACTTCGACTGGCAGGGCACCTACGAGCTCGCCGAGCCGGTCACCGTCAACCCTGGCGACCGCATCCGCGTCGAGTGCCACTGGGACAACTCTCCCGCCAATCAGCCCATCATCGACGGTGTACAACAGCCACCGCACGACGTCGGCTGGGGCGAGGGCACCGACGACGAGATGTGTCTGGGCTTGATGTACGTCACAGCTCCGTGAGCCTGCGGCCGGCTTCGATCACCCTCTCGCAAAACCCGTCAACGCCGACGACCTCGCCGTCCTGCTCCGCGACTGCGCCAGAGCCCGCCGGTGACGCCCGGGCCCGCCCGCGAACAGCAAACGCGAACGCCCGCCCGGAGAACCGGACGGGCGAGCGAGCGACCTCAAGCGGGCTCAGGCAGCCCGACGACGACGACGCGCTGCCGCCCCGACGACGAAGATCCCGAGGCCGAGCGCGCCGGCCAGGCCGAGGTCACCGTTGCTGTCGATCGTCGAGTTGCAGCCGACGCTGCCCTCCGCCATGCAGGTGTTGCCCGAGCACGAGGCGCTGCCATCGGCGGTGATGTTGAACACCGCCTTGAGCGCCGCGATGCACTCCTCGAGGTTGTTGCCCGCGTCGACGTACTGACCGTCGCAGAACAGCGCCCCCTCCGGCCGCTCGCAGCGGGTCTTGCAGCCGCCGGTCACCGTGGCCTCGCAATCGACATAGCCGTCCGCCTGGCACATCACCTGGCAGTCGACGTTGGCCTTCGCCTCACACGAGCCGTCGCACGAGGCCGTGCACTTGGCCTCGCAGGTCGCCTCGGGGGCCGTCACGTTGCACTGCCCGTCGCACGAAGCCGTGCAGGACCCCTTGCACGACGCCTCGCAGCGGCCGCGGGCCTCGCCGTCCGCCGCCATGCCCGAACAGCTCGCCGAGCAGTCCGTGCTGCAATCTGCCTGGCAGCTCGCGGTGCAGTTGAACTCGGCCGGCTTTACCTGGCAGTCCGCCAGGCAATCCACGTTACAGTCGACGGCGCAGTCCACCGACGCGCTCACGTTGCACTCGCCGTCGCAGCTCGCGGTGAGCTCGGCGGCGCAGGCGGCCTGGACGTTGATGGGCTCGCACTGCGCTACGCAGCCGCCCTCGACCTCGACCTTGCACTGCGCGTCGGCCTCGACGTGAATGTTGCCGCAGGCAGCAAGGCTCGCCGTGGCGGCCTGGGCGTCGGTCGCGGTGAACAGGGGGGTGGCCAGCGCGAGGGCGCCGATGAAGAGCTGAGTAAGGGTGCGCATGGGGTCTTTCCGGGTGCCGGGACAGCATTGGCATGGATCACATCCCCGTGCGGCGCATCCCTCGCCATGACCGTGGAGCCCCTCGCCATATCCCTCGGGGGGCCGTGGATCCCGGTCCTGCTGCCAGGGGACTTGCCATGCAAGGCGAACTCCGACGCGCCCTGGGGTCCCACGCGCCCGGAGTACGCATGTCGCGCCCACCGGCGGGCGCTCGTCGCCGATCGATCGTGACAGTGAGCCCGCCATGAAAGCTCGGCCGCGACGAATGTCTTCCTATCCCAACAACTCATCCACATCTCCTTTGAAATTTCGCCATGTCCCTTGACCGTATACGAGGGTGCGGCGACGTCCTCGACACCGCGACCGCCCATCGTCTGCTCGGCACCACGAGCCGGATGGGCGACGCGGCGCAGCGCAGGGCGCCTCACCGCCTGTAAAACGCAGACTATCGAGATCCGGCCGCCCGATCCCGTGGTCGCCGTCCCTCGCCCGGAGGACCCGGGCGTCGTCACGCTGGCGAGCGCGCTGCCGCAGCGCCTGATCGCCCCCGCCAAGGCGACCGAGGTCCGCGTCCGCCTGCGCATCGACGCCAGCAAGCTCGCGCACAGCAAGCGCCCGCCGATCAACGTCGCGCTGGTGATGGACAGCTCGGGCTCGATGGAGGGCAAGGCGATCGAGGACGCGCGCGCCGCCGCGGTGCGCGGCTATCTCAATGATGGCGTCAATCGCCTGGTCCTGCTCAGCGAAGGCGTGCTCAACGACGAGAGCCCGATGACCGCCCTCGCCCAGCAGGCCGCCTCGATGCACGTGTCGGTGACCGCCCTCGGCCTCGAGTACAACAAGACCCCTGCTGAGCAGCATCGCGCAGACCACCGGCGGCAAGTTCCACTTCGTCGAGGACTCGACGCAGGTCGCCACCGTGTTTCGCGAGGAGGTCTTGCGGCTCGAGCGGGTCGTCGCCCACAACGTGCAGCTCACGCTGCTCGCCGGCCCCGGCGTCACGGTCGAGGGCGTACTCGGCCACAGCACGACACCGGTCGGCAGCCACCGCACCATGTCTTTGCGGCTCGGCAACCTCGGCGAGCGCCGAGCCCGAGGCGCGCATCGCCGCCAAGCTGCTGGGCGACAGCGAACTCAAGCTCCTGGCCGACGGCCTCGTCAAGCTCCGCAAAGCCTTCCCGACCCTCGTGCTGCAATCCCAGCCGCTCGCCGTCGCCGGCCCCGGCGTTCCGACGAGCCCGCAGCCAACGGCCACGCTGACGATACCAATGGTCGCCGAGGACAGCCCGGCGACCGTCAAGCGCTCACACGGCAAGGCCATGCGGCGCCTGCAAGGCGAGTGAGACTCGCCCTGTCAGCGGCGACTCAGCCATGAAGACGGCCGGTCATCCACAGGACCAGCAGGACCAGCAGGATCAGGAACGCGGGCGACCAGCCGGCGAAGCCGTAGCGAGAGTGACCGACACCGCCGCCACCGAGGGCGAGCACGAGCAACACGATGAGGATGATCATCAGCATGGGGATGACTGTACGGCCGATCGCTCGATGGGCTCGCCGTTGGTGACGCCACGAGCCTCAATCCGCGACCCATGCGGTCTGTACAGTGCACCACGCCCCCGCAAATGAATCTCGCAGGTCGGCCTGCGCAGTAACCGCGACGTAGATCATCACATTTCGTGAGTCTCGCGTCGCGGTCAGACTGCTAATTCGGAGGACGATCCGATCAGCGGCGGCCGCGGCCACCACCACTGCCGCTGCGACCACCAC
>JAYUXQ010001260.1:0-6627 GCA_043752905.1 Nannocystis sp.
CGTGGGTGTCTACCACGACTCGCCCGCCGTCTGCCGGGCGCGTGAGCTCGCGCCCGGCGGGCATGAAACCGCCGTTGACGGGCACCCCTGCGGTTATCATGCGCGCCCATGCGCCGCCGGCCTCGCTCGCCCCTGTGCCTCCTCGCCTGTCTTCCCTGTCTCACGCTGATTGGCCTCGCCTGCACGCCGCGGGCGACCTCCACGCCGCCGCCGGTCGCCCACACGCCCGCGCCGCCGTCCGCCGCGCCACCTGTCCTGAAGGACAGCAGCAAGGACGACAAGCCGAAGTGGGACGTCGCCGATCCGCCGGGCGACGAGACCGAGGTCGCGATCGACGTCCGCGAGGGCACGTGGATGGCCCTCGACGTCAGCCCCGACGGCCGCGAGCTGGTGTTCGACCTGCTCGGCGATCTTTATCTCGTGCCGCTCGCCGGCGGTGAGGCGCGCGCGCTGACCACGGGCATGGCGTGGGACATGCAGCCGCGCTTTAGCCCGGATGGTCAGTGGATCGCGTTCACCAGCGATCGCGGCGGCGGCGACAACGTCTGGGTCATCTCGCGCTCCGGGACCGGCGACGCGCGACAGATCACCAAAGAAGACTTTCGCCTGGTCAACAGCCCCGTGTGGTCGCCCGACGGCAACTTCATCGCGGTGCGCAAGCACTTCACCAAGCACCGCAGCCTCGGCAGCGGCGAGATCTGGCTGTATCACTCGTCGGGCGGCAAGGGCGTGCAGATGACGGAGAAGCCGAACGACCAAAAGGATGTCGGCGAGCCGGCGTTCTCGCCGGACGGCAAGTACGTGTACTTTAGCGAGGACGTAACCCCAGGCGCGACCTTCGAGTACAACAAGGACCCCTATGGCGAGATCTATGCGATCCGCCGGCTCGATCGTGGCGACGGCCGCATTGAAAAACTGGTCGGCGGACCCGGCGGCGCGGCCCGCCCGACGCCCTCGCCGGACGGCAAGTCGCTCGCCTTCATCCGTCGCGTCGGCGGCACCGGTGGCGGTGCCGATCGCACGACCTTGTTCGTGCGCGACCTCGAGTCCGGCGCCGAGCGCCCGGTCTACGGCGGCCTCGACCGCGACATGCAGGAGACCTGGGCGATCCACGGCGTGTACCCGGCGCTCGCGTGGACGCCCGACGACCGCGAGCTGGTGTTCTGGGCCGCCGGCAAGCTGTGGCGCACCCTCGCCGACGGTCGCCAGCCCACGCCGACCGAGATCCCGTTCCACGTCAAGACGACCCGCAAGGTCGCGCCCGCGGTGCGCTTCCCGGTCCCCGTGGCCCCGCGCGAGTTCGACGTCAAGGCGCTGCGCGACGTGGCGGTCAGCCCCGACGGCAAGTCGGTCGTGTATCAGGCGCTCGGCCACCTGTACCTTCGGACATTGCCCGAAGGCCAGCCGCGCCGGCTGACGAAGATCGACGACCGCTTCGAGCAGGACCCCGCGTTCTCGCGCGACGGCAAGAGCGTCGTGTTCACCACCTGGGACGATCAGGCGCTCGGCAGCGTGCGCGTGACGCCGATCAAAGGCGGCAAGGAGCGGGTACTCACCGAGCGTCCGGGGCACTACGTCGAGCCGACGTTTAGCCCCGACGGCAAGACGGTCGTGTATCGCCGGATCGGCGGCGGCTGGACGCGTACGCCGACCTGGTCGCAAGAGCTGGGCATTTATTTCGTCTCTTCTTCCCCGCGCAAGGGCGAGGCGCCGACGCTGATCACCCGCGATGGCGAGCAGCCGCACTTCGGGGCCGAGCCTGACCGCATCTACTACACGGCCTACGGCGAGGAGGACAAGATCCAGCTCGAGAGCGTGACGCTCGGCGGCAGCGGGCACCGCAAGCTGATCAAGACCGAGGGCGCGATGCGCCTTCGCGTGTCGCCCGACGGCCGCTGGCTCGCGTGGGTCGAGGGCTTCCACGCGCTCGTCGCCCCGATGCCGCAGGTCGGCCGCACGATCGAGCTCGGGCCCAAGTCCGAGAGCTTGCCGGTCACCCGCGTCACCCGCGACGCCGGCGAGCAGGTCCAGTGGTCGGGTGACAGCCAGCGCCTGCACTGGTCGCTCGGGCCGGAGCTGTACACGCGCGAGCTTCGAGAGGCGTTCGCGTTCGTCGCCGGCGCGCCGGCCAAGCTGCCCGAGCCGGCCGACAGGGGCCTCAACATCGCCTTCAAGGCCGCGCAGGCGGCCCCAAAGGGCACGCGGGCGATCGTCGGGGCCCGCGTGATCACCATGCGCGGCGACGAGGTGATCGAGGACGCGACGATCGTGATCACCGGCGACCGCATCACCGCGCTCGGGCCCACCGGCGCGGTCCAGGTCCCGGCCGGCGCCGAGGTGGTACGCGCCGAGGGCAAGACGATCATCCCGGGCCTGATCGACGTGCACGCGCACGGTTCACAGGGCGAGGACGGCATCACCCCCGAACAGAACTGGCTGCACTACGCGACGCTGACCTACGGCGTCACGACGATCCATGACCCGAGCAACGACACCCACGCGATCTTCGCCGCGAGCGAGCTGCAGCGCAGCGGTGCGATCGTCGGCCCGCGCATTTACTCGACCGGCACGATCCTGTACGGCGCGCAGGCCCCGTTCAAGGCCGAGATCAACAGCCTCGACGACGCGAAGAGCCACCTGCGTCGGCTCAAGGCGATCGGCGCGTTCTCGGTCAAGAGCTATAATCAACCCCGTCGCGAGCAGCGTCAGCAGGTGCTCGCCGCGGCGCGTGAGCTCGGCATGATGGTCGTGCCCGAGGGCGGCTCGCTGTTTCACCACAACATGACGATGGTCGTCGACGGCCACACCGGGGTCGAGCACGCGCTCCCCGTCGCCAACGCCTATGCCGATGTCATGCAGCTGTGGGGTCACACGAAGGTCGGCTACACGCCGACCCTGGGCGTCGCCTATGGCGGACTCGGCGGTGAGAACTACTGGTACGCGCAGACCAAGGTGTACGACGACCTGCGCCTGCGTCGCTTCGTCCCCGCCTTCGCCTTCGAGCCACGGGCCCGTCGGCGCACGATGGCGGCCGACAACGACTGGAACCACATCCGCGTCGCCGCGCTCGCCAAGAAGCTGCTCGACGCGGGCGTGCAGGTGCAGATGGGCGCCCATGGTCAACGCGAGGGCCTGGCGGCGCACTGGGAATTGTGGAGCCTCGGGCAGGGCGGCATGAAGCCGATGGAGGTGCTGCGCGCGGGCACGCTCGCGGGCGCGCAGTACCTCGGGCTCGACAAGGACCTCGGATCGCTCGAGGTCGGCAAGCTCGCCGACCTGGCGATCCTCGACCAAGATCCGCTGCTCGATCTACACGCGACGCGGCAGGTCTCGATGGTGATGATCGGCGGCTGGCTGTTCGACGCCGCGACGATGAACGAGGTCGGCGGCGAGCAGCGAAAGCCGGCCCCGTTCTACTTCTCGGAGCCCGGCCGCCTGGCCAGCGGCGGCAAGCGACCCGCGCACGCGCAGTGCATGGGCCACGGCACGCACTGAGCCCGCGGTCGCGTCTGGGTCCCTCCGCGGGGTGGTGCCGCGCCCGCCACCCATCGACGCCCGCACCCGCGAGATAGCCCGCGCTCCACCTCAAGCCGTCGACGCCGCGCACGCGATCATGACGCCCCGGGCGCCGGCTTGCGTCGGATGCGACGCCACAGTGACATCGGCATGCGCGCGAGCCCGGCCGCCCCGGGAAACCGTCCGACCCGGAGCACCGCCACATACACGAAGAACGCGACGCCGATGATCACGCCCACGATGCCCGCGGTCACCAGCGTCGTCAGCCAGCGCGGCGCGTGCATGTGCCCGAGGCCGAGCGCCGCGCCGTACCAGGCGATCCAGAGCAGCGCGCCCATGATCGCGTTGGCGAGGACCAGCCAGGCCAGCTCGCGCCAGCGGCCGGGGCGGGCGAGGCTGCCGATCTTTCGCTGATAAAACGCGCGCAGCAGCACGACATTGACGAGCATCCCCAGCGAAGTCCCGAGGGCCAGGCCGGGGGGCCCGAGCTCGCGGTACGTGGCGAAGTTGAAGCCGATGTTGACCGCGACCGCGGCCATCGATGCGAGCAAGGGCAGGCGCGGGCGGTCGATCGTGTAGAACGCGGGCGCGACGATCTTGACCATGCTGTAGGGCACGAGGCCGAGCGCGTACATGCGCAGGATGTCGGCGACGGCGATCGTATCCGCCGCGGTGAACTTCCCGCCCTCATAGATCAGGCTGACGATCGGTCGGGCCAGCACGCACAGGCCGACCGTACTGGCGAGCGTCAGCAGCCACACGGCGGACACGCCCTCGGCTGTCTTTTGGACCAGGCCGCTGCGGTCGCCGCGGGCGGCGTCCTCGGACACCTGGGTGGTCATGATCGTCGCCAGGGCGACGCCGAACATCCCGATCGGCAGATAAAAAATTCGGAACGCGAACTCGATCTGCGCCACGGAGCCGTCGCCGAGGCTGGCGGCGAAGCGGGTGTTGACGAAGACGTTGAGCTGGACCGCGGCGATGCCGATCACCGCGGGGGCCATCAGCGTGAAGATCCGGCGCACGCCCGGGTGGCGAAACAACCCGCGAACCGCGATCGTGGGCCGGTAGCCGAGGCGGACCAGCGGCGGCAGCAGCATGAAGCTCTGGACCACGCCGGCGATCAGCGTGCCGATGCTCCACGCCATGATCGCGTGCATGCCGTCGGCGCCGGCGAACCACAGACCAAGGCCGACGGTGATGCTGACGAGGTTGAACAGCGCGGGCGCGTAGGCGGGGGCGAGGTAGCGGCGCTGCGCGTTGAGCATGCCGGTCCACACCGCGCCGATGCTGACCAGGGCCAGCAGGGGCATCATGATGCGGGTGAGTCCGGCGCTCACGGCGATCTTCTCGGCGCTCCAGCCCGACGTGATCATGGTGACCAGCTCCTCGGCGAAGATCACGCCGAGCAGGGTCAGGCCGCCGGTGAGCAGCAGCAGGGCGGCGAGGGCGAGGTTGGCGAGCTGGTAGGCCCGCTCGCGGTCCTCCTGCACCAGCGAGGCGGTGAAGGTGGGGACGAAGGCGCTCGACAGGGCGCCCTCGGCGAGCAGGTCCCGGAGCAAGTTGGGGATGCGAAACGCGACCGAGTACGCGTCCGCGAGCGCGCCGGCGCCGACGATGCGGGAGTAGAGCGACTCGCGGACGAGGCCGAGCACGCGCGACACGGCCACGGCGACGCTGAGCGATCCGGAGGACTGCAGGGTGCCGGCCAACTGCGGCCAAGCTATTCCACAAGCCGGCCTGCCACAAGGCCGCGCCGGCTCGCACCTGCTCCGATCCGGCCGTGGCGGGCAGGGGGAGCCCCTGGAGCGACGGTGGACCCCGTGGCCAAGGCCGGGGGGCTCGTGCGATAGTTCGCGGCCCGTGCTGCTCGCCCTCCTCAAGACCCTGCGCCCGAGGCAGTGGATCAAGAACCTGTTCGTCGCGGTGCCGCTGATGTTCGGCCACCTGCTGACCGACCCGACCAGCCTGTTGATCACGGCCGGCGCCGTCGCGCTGTTTTGTCTGATCTCCGGCTGCGTGTACGTGCTCAACGACCTCGTCGACGTCGAGAAGGATCGCGCGCACCCCAAGAAGCGCAACCGGCCGATCCCGTCGGGCAAGCTGCCGGAGGCGGTCGCGCGGCGCTTCGTGGTGATCGCGGTGCCGCTGTTTCTCGGGCTCGGGTGGTGGTTGCAGCCGTGGTACGCCGCGGCGCTGGCCGGCTACTTCGCGCTCAACCTGGCGTACAGCTTTCGCCTGAAGCAGATCGCGTACATCGATGTCATGTCGATCGCCGCGGGCTTCATCCTGCGCGTGGTCGCCGGGGCGTTCGCGCTGCAGGTGCCGGCCTCGCTGTGGCTGCTGGCCTGCACGGGCCTGCTGGCGATGTTCCTCGGGTTCGGCAAGCGGGCGCACGAGCTCGCGGCCGGGGAGGGCGCGACCCGCCAGCGCTCGGCGCTCGCCGGCTACAACCTCCCGACCCTGCGCGTGATCCTCCACATCCTCGCGGCGGTGACGGTCGGCGTGTACACGGCTTACACGCTCAGCGCGCACGTCGTCGAGCTGTTCGGCAGCAACCGCCTCGTCTACACGATCGGCTTCGGCGCGATCGGGGTGATCCGGTTCATCCACCTGGCGACCACGCGGCACGACGCCGAGAGCCCGACCGAGGAGATGCTCAAGGACCCGCTGTTCATGCTCAACTTCCTCGCCTGGCTCGGCCTGCTCGCGGCGATCCTGTACGGCTGGGTATGAAGACCGTCCTGCAACGGGTCACGCGCGCGCAGGTGACCGTCGACGGCGAGGTGATCGGTCGCATCGAGCACGGGCTGCTGGCGCTGTGCGCCGTCGAGAAGGGCGACAGCGCGGCCGATGTCACGGCGACCGCCGCCAAGCTCGCGACGCTGCGCTGCTTCCCGGGCGCGACGCCGATGGACCGCACGCTGCAAGACGTCGGCGGCGCGTGCCTGCTGGTCTCGCAGTTCACGATCGCCGGCACGCTCCGCAAGGGCCGCCGCCCCGGCTTCGACGCCGCGGCGGCGCCCGACGAGGCCCGCGCGCTCTACGAGTCACTGGCATCGGCGATCCGCGGGCACGGGATCCACGTCGAGACCGGCCGCTTCGCCGCGC
>JAYUXQ010001261.1:0-2659 GCA_043752905.1 Nannocystis sp.
GAAATAAATAAATGGGACCAGCCGGTGCTGGTCGATCGCGTCCCACAGCCGCAGCTCCGCGGCGATCCGGCCGTCGAACCATCCGAGCAGCGGCAAGCCATCGCTGCGCTCGGGGGTCGCCGTCAGCCCGAGCAGCTCCGCGGGCGTGACGTGCCCGAGGAGCGCCTGGTACGACGGCGCGGCCGCGTGGTGAAACTCATCGACGATCACCACATCAAAGTGGTCGGGCGCGAGGTCGGCGAGGCCGACGGCGCTGAGGCTCTGGATCGACGCGAACACGTGCTCGAACCGACGCGGCCGCTGCCCGCCGACCCAGCGCTCGCCGAAAGCCGGGTCGCGCAGCGCATGGCGAAAGGTCGCCAATGTCTGGTCGAGAATTTCCTCGCGGTGCGCGACAAACAGCAGCCGCGCCCGCGGTAACGTGGCCCGCAGTCGCACGTAATCGACGGCGGCCATCACCGTCTTGCCGGTGCCCGTCGCCGCGACGAGCAGGTTGCGGTGGTGGCCCTGGGTACGGGCCACGGCGACCTGCTCGAGCATCCGCTCCTGAAACGGTTCAAGGCGCAGCTCGATCGGGCTCAGCAAGAGCTTCGGGCCCGGTCCGGCCGCGCGCTCGCGCTCGTCGGCGAACTGGACCGGGTCGTAGGGTACGAAGTCGCCGCTGTTCCAGTAGCTCTCGAACACCGCCGCGACCCGGTCGATGACAGTGGGATTACGCGCATGGGAGACGCGAACGTTCCATTCCAGGCCCGTCTGTGCCGCATGTGTGAGGTTGGAAGAGCCGATGTACGCGGTCGAAAAGCCCGAGCGCCGATGAAACAGCCACGCCTTGGCGTGGAGCCGGGTCATGCTCGTATCGTAGGACACGCGGATCTCGGCGCCGAGCGTGCGCAGGATGTCCAGCGCCTGGGCCTCGGTCGATCCAGTATAGATGGTCGTCATCACCCGCAACGCCCGCCCGGCCTCGCAGTGGCGGCGAAGCGCCCCGGCCAGCGGTCGGAGCCCGCTGCAGCGAATGAACGCCATCAGCAGATCGATACGGTCGGCAGAGTGGACCTCCGCCGGGATCGCGTGACCGGCCCGCGGCTCGCCGGGCGCGTTGGTCAGCAACAGCGTGTCGAGCAGCGGGATCGACGGCCTGGAAAAGATGTCGGGTGTGCCGTCCGGCAGGCGGCCGACGAGCGCCTGCAATACGCTGCCTGGCCGGGTCGGGGAGTCGGGTGCCGCATCCGCACCGGCGACCTGCGCATCGATCAGCGCGATGAGCTCGCGCGCCAGCGACACTGCGCGTCCGACCCGATCCCGCTCCGGGACATCGGCGAGCACACGGGCGATCACCCGCCCCAGATGCAGGGCGATCCGGTCGGGCGCATCCGCCGGCGACAGCGGCTCGTGATACGCGACCGTACGGGAGTCGAGCGCGCCGAGGCGCCCGGCCAGCGCGTCCGTCATCAGCGTCTCGTAGAGGCCGCGCACGGCGCCCTGTTTCGCGTCGCTCATGTTTTACGCACCGCCGCCGGGGACCGGAACGCCAAGGACGTCCCGTGAGGCGTCGCGGCACCAGATAAGACGCGGCTGGACCTGCTCACGCTCCCAGCATACTCGAACTGCCCGGGCGCAGGCATCCGCCCGGCCCGTGGTCGAGCCACCGTCGACCCCCCGGGCCCGGCGCCACTCGCAGTCGTCGATGGTCACGCCAGGCAGTCGTCCGGGGACCGGTGGATGGAATGGTATTCGACGACCGCCGGCACGAGGTTCAGGTCATGCGCGCGCATACGGGAAGTGCGGAGCAATCGCAAACAGAACGGCCGTTTACAGAACGGCCCGCAGCCCGCCGCAACTGGCGTTCTGCGGGCCGTGGCGGCCTACCGAGGGCCGCGAGGGCCTACTGCTGGAAGCAGTGGCTACAGGGCCGGAAAGCTCAACAATAACAAGCGCCTTGACGACACATGAGCAACGGTCTCCCGAATGTCTCCCGTGTCAGGCGGGCACTTGCCGGCGTCGAGCACTTGGACTGGTCCTGCGAGCAGGTTTGCTTTGAGGTGCAGCCTGGAACTCCCAGTGCCAAGAGTAACCCAAAGCATGAGCGATCTTCACGATCACATCGATCTTTGGAACACCGCGGCCACTCTCAAGGCGTGCGATCGCGGGCTGCTTGGTTCCAACCTTTGCAGCCAGGGTCTCCTGGCTCATTCCCTTTGCTTCTCTAAGCGCCTTGATTTCTCGAGCGAGCTGAAGCTTATCGAACTCAACATGGACGAGTTCAGCGAGTTCTGGGTCTTGCTGCTTTCGTCGCTGGATGTACGCGAGTGCGTTCTTGTTCGGGGAGGCCATCTGAATCCATCCCTTTCCGAGGCGCCATTATCGCCTCGACTGTTCCTCGGATAGCCGCTTCTTAGCGGTATCTATCTCATTTACTGGAGCTTTACCGCTCTGTTTTTTATAAGCATGCAATAGCACCACAGTGCGTGGCTTAAAAACAGCGTAAAATATTCGCTGTTGATCGACCTTGATCTCCCAAAGCTTCCCATCGATCTGTCTGGTATCTGTTATACCATCGAACCCATTCAATGCGATATCTTCGAGAGCTGCAAAGATGGCTGCGGTTTCGACATTTGGAAGCTTATCCAGATATTTCTGGACTGGGAGGTTGCCTCGC
>JAYUXQ010001262.1:0-6619 GCA_043752905.1 Nannocystis sp.
GCGATGGTGCCAGAACTGATCCATCGCGCGCCCGCGGCCCTCCTGAAGCGCGGCCTCCGGAGTACGCCAGGTTCCGAGCCGCGAGATCAGCCCGAGCGCCTCGAGGATGTTCGACTTGCCGGCGCCGTTGGGCCCGACGAGCACCGTGAACGGCTCGAAGTCGATCTCGAAGTCGCGGAGCGACTTGAAGCCATCGACCTCGAGCCTGGTGATCATGGGCCGGTTATACCGCGCCCGTGCGGGCTCGTCTCAGCCCTCGGAGGCGATGTCCGTCGGCGGCGTACGCCGCACCATGTCGACGCGGCGCCACAGCGCTTCCATCAGCTCGGGCACGCCCTCGCCGGTGCGCGCCGAGATCGGGAACAGCGGGATGCCCTGGGCTCGCAGCGCCTTGCGCAGTGGGCCCATCAGCTCCTGGCTCTCGGCCGTGTCGACCTTGTTGATCGCCACGACCCGCGGGCGGCCCTCGAACATCGCGCCGTACTGCTTGAGCTCGTGCTCGAGCGCGGCGAGGTCCTTGAGCGGGTCGCGGTCGTCGGCGTAGTCGTGGGCGAGCAGGTGCAGCAGCACGCGCGTGCGCTCGAGGTGGCGCAGGAACTCGAGGCCGAGGCCCTTGCCCTCGCTGGCGCCGCGGATGAGGCCCGGCACGTCGGCGACGACCAGCGACCGCTCGCCCGGCAGCGACGCGACGCCGAGCTGCGGCACGAGCGTGGTGAACGGGTAGTCGCCGACCTTGGGCCGGGCCCGGGAGATCGCGCGGATGAAGGTCGACTTGCCGACGTTGGGGAAGCCGACGATGCCGACATCGGCCATCAGCTTGAGCTCGAGGCGCAGCCAGTATGCCTCGCCGGTGATACCGGGCTCGGCGTGGTCGGGGGCGCGGTTGGTCGAGCTGCGAAAGTGCACGTTGCCGCGGCCGCCGCGGCCGCCCTTGGCGATCACCAGCTCCTGGCCCGGCGTCGTCAGGTCGGCCAGCAAGTCGCCCGGCTCGGGCGGCAGCTCGGCCTCCGGCTGGCGGTGGCGGCTCTTGCGGGCCAGGTACTTCTGGCGCAGCGCGGGCTGCGGGTCGGGGGCGTTGGGGTCCTCCTCGCCGTCGTCCTCCCACGCGACCATGCCGTAGTTCTGCATGCCGCCCTCGGCCTCGGCCTCGTCGTCCTCGGCGGCCATCCACGGCGGGCGCTCACCCGGCTCGCCGGCGAGGCCCTCGAGGAAGACCATGGTGCCGACGGGCACGCGGACCTTGAGGTCACCGCCGGCGCGGCCGGCCATCTTGTTCGGGCCGCCGTTCTTGCCGGACTCCGCGCCAAAGTGCTGGCGGAACTTGAGGTCGAGCAGCGAGGTTAAATGGTCATTGGCGACGAAGATGACATCTCCGCCGTTGCCACCGTCACCGCCAGCGGGGCCGCCGTCGGGGACGAATTTCTCGCGCCGCCAGCCGACCAGGCCGTCACCGCCTTTACCAGCGCGGACGACGATGCGAACCTGGTCGATGAAGCGCATGAGGTAGTCGTGGCGGTCGTACGATCCCGGGCCTGCGACCTACTCGGCCGCGGACGCCAGGTCGGCGCCTTCGGCCGCCACCGGGTCGATGGCGATGAAGGTCTTGCGCTCGTGGCCGCGCTTGTAGAAGCGGACCGTGCCTGCCGACAGGGCGAACAGGGTGTAGTCTTTGCCGGTGCCGACGTTGTTGCCGGCGTGGAAGCTGCTGCCGACCTGGCGCACGAGGATGTTGCCCGCACGCACGACCTCGCCACCGAACTTCTTGACGCCACGTCGCTGGGACTTGGAGTCGCGGCCGTTCTTGATTGAACCTTGACCTTTTTTGTGTGCCATCGTGCTCTCTCCTGCCGCGGCCTGTCCCGAAGGTCAGGCACATCCGGCGAAAAACTCAAACGTTCGCTGTGAACCGGAGGCTCCCGCGGGAGCCGAGAAGATCAACCGAGAAGATCAACCGAGAAGATCAACCGTGGATCCCGGTGATCCGAATCTCGGTGTAGGCCTGACGGTGGCCCTGCTTCTTGCGGTAGTTGGCCCGCTTGCGAAACTTGTAGACGATGATCTTGACGCCACGACCGTGGCTCACGACCTCGCCGGTGACGCGTGCGCCGGCGACGAGGGGAGTGCCGATCTGGACGTGCTCGCCGGTGCCGGCGAGGAGGACCTCGAACTCGACCGCGGCGCCCTGGACGGCGGGCAGCTTCTCGACCTTGAGGACGGAGCCGGGGCTGACACGGTACTGCTTGCCGCCGGTGCGGATGATGGCTTGCTGAAGCTCGCTCACGGGAGACTCAATTCTTTCAGGCGATGCGCCCGCCCGGGGCGGCAACCGTCGAGCCGGCTGCGACTGCTCGGTGATGAAGTGATGAAGTGGTGAAGTGGCGAAGGGAAGCGAGGTCCCTCGCCGAGCGCGAGGGGACAAGGCCTATAACGGGATCCACCCCGAGGGGTCAAGCCGCGCGCATGCGGCCGAGGTCACATTTTTTCGGCGGACGACAGGGATAGCGCACCCGGCGAGCCCCGCGGAGCCCGCCGGAACCCCTCAGCTGCGCCGCCGGCGGGCCCGCCAGGCCAGGCCCAGGCCCAGGACGGGGACCAGGAGCCCGAGTGGCCCCTGCGACCCGGAGGAGATCCGGCAGCCGCCGCTGTCCTGGCCGGCCGTGTCGCTGCCCTCGCCGCTCGCGTCGGAGCCGGCCTCGGTCTCGCCGCCAGTCCCGGTCCCGTCGGCGTCGGTGTCCGAGGTGGTCGGCGTCGTCTCGCCGGAGTCCGAGCCCGAGTTGGTGTCCGAGCCGGTCCCGGTCCCGGTGTCCGTGTCCGTGTCCGGCGGGGCCGGGGTGCCGACGGTGAAGGTGATCGTGTCCTTGACGACGTGCTCGGCGTGGTCCTCGGCCTCGAGCGTGACCTCGTAGACGCCCGCGGGCAGCTTTTGCAGGTTCCACTTGAGTGACCGGTCGTAGTCGACCTCCTCGAACTTGAGCGCCCCGTCGACCACGATCGTCAGCTTCCAGCCGACGCCGCCGTAGTTGTCGTGCACCTCGCCGACCACCTGGACCGACCCTCCGACCTCGAGCGTGCTGCCGTCGGCCGGGTTGGCGATCTTCACCTCGGGCGGCGCGGTGTCGGGCTCGTTGCCGCCGAAGATGAAGGCGAGCTCGGCGAGGTCGTTCTGCTGCTCGGAGTCGACGCCGCAGTATTTCTCGTGGGTCAGCCGGCAGCCGATCGACCCCGGGCCCTGGCAGGCGTTCTCACACAGCGCCTGGCAGTTGTCGCCGAAGTGCTTGTTGCTGCCCGCCTGGTAGCTCATGATGCGGTCGCCGCCGAGCGTGTGGTCGAGGCCCCACGAGTGCGCGGCCTCCTGACCGACCGTCGACGCCTGACTGTCGAACACGTAGACCACGTGCCGCTGGCCGCGCGCCTCGCAGTCGGTGCCCGGGGCGACGCCGCCGGCCGGGCTGTCGATGTTGGTGTCGGTCCAGTCGCCGCTGACCATCGCCATCGTGTACGGGACAGTCTTGCTCGGCCGCTTCTCATAGGCGACGCGCACGCCGAGCGCGGCCATGTCCTCCTTGACGCGCTGAATGATCGCCAGCGCGGTCGACTCGGCCTTTTGCCACGTGGGGTAGGGCTTGCCGGCCCGCGCCAGCGCCGACTTGTCCTCGGCCGAATTGTCCTCGCCGCCGTACAGGGTGCCGCCGTTGAAGTTGAGGAACAGCGTGTGCTTGCGGGGATACTGGTTGCCCTCGATGTCCTCCCACGCCGCGCTCGGCTCGGGGTCGATCGCCTTGAGCCCCATCGCCACCTCTTCACGCTGGACGACCTCACCGACCTGCACCCAGCCAGGCGGGAGCTTGCCGGGCAGCTGCTTGGTGGCCGGGGGCCCCTGACCGAGCACCTCGAGGTTCGGCTGCACCTGCGGCGCGTGGACTCGCGGCGTGGCCAGAGTCTGTTCCATGTCGATCTCGATCGGACCCCGCGGAACCACCGCGTAGGGATCGTACCCGGACGCCTCGGACTGGCCCGGGGCCAGCAGACACGCGACCGCGATCAGGGACATCCACGCTGCTTCGACTGTTCGCTCGCTCATTGCACGCTCCTCGGAAAGCCAAAACCCGGGTACGGGAGGAAACTTCATCGTACGAGCAAGCGCGTCGCTTCGACCAGGGTCTGCCTGCGAATCACCGTTTCGTCGGCGGGCGACCGTGCGAGGCGTCCCGCCCCCACTCCCTGAAGTCGCCGGAAAATTTGAGCCACCGCCTGCACACCATGTAAGATACAAACTACACATGCGCACCTTCCCCAGACCCCGGAAATTCCGCGCAGTTGCGCGGCGGTTATGGTCCGGTGCGTGGCGGCGAGCCCTCGGCCACGGCCCCCCCTGGACCGTCACCTGGTTCCTGCTCGGCCTGACGCTGACCAGTGCTGCATGTGCTGGCTCACGTTCTGACGGTGATGGCGCGAGATCTCCCGGGATGGCCCACGGCGGCGCCGCGGAGCCATCCTGGCCGGCGGCGCAGCGATCGCAGATCGCCGCGGTCCAGCCCGAGGTGAAGACGGCCGCGAAGCGTTTCCAGGTCGCCCCCGATCTCCTCAACGGCTTGATCTGGGTCGAGAGCAAGTTCAACGCGCGGGCCCGCGGCCCCGGCGGGACCCAGGGGCTCATGCAGCTGATGCCGGCCACCGCGCGCGAGCTGGCCGGCAGCCTCGGCGAGCGCTCCAAACCCTACGATCCCGGCTTTAACATCCGCGCCGGCAGCCTGTACCTGTCGCGCATGATCAAGCGCTTCGGCGGTGACGTGAAGCTCGGCCTGGCCGCCTATCACGGCGGACCCGGTCACGTGCTCAAGTGGAAGAAGGCGGGCAAGCGCGGCGTCCCCGACGGCAGCAAGAAGTACGTCGAGAAGGTGCTCGCCGCGCGCGAACTGTTTTAGGCGCGAGACCATTCCCTAAACCACAGCAGCGGGCTCGCCGCGCTGCCTGTCCCCAAAGACAGGAGGCGCCCCGGCACGTAAGTACCGGTGAGGGAGCACGCGGACATCGCGACGCGGAGCCGTGCGCGCAGCGGGCCGCGTGGGGCCTCACGGGCCGTCGACAGGTCCGGGGCGCCCTGATACCGTGACGCGATGAATTGTCTACGCTGGATGACGTTCGCCGCGGTGCTCACCGGTTGTGGTTCAGACGCCGTGCTCGAGGAGAGCTCGCTGAGCCGGGTCGCCGACGAGTACGTTGCGACCTACAACGACTTCGACGCTGCGCGCCTGACCGCGATCTTCGCCAGCCCGCCGTCGGCCGAGTGGTTCCGCGATCACTTCACATGGACGCAGGAGCGCATCGGCAAGTGCGGCGCTCCGCGGGCCATGTGGCGCGTCGGCGACAAACAAGCCGGCTTTAGCTACCTCTGCGAGCGCGGCGAGATGTACCAGTACTTCACGCTCGACGACCACGGCCGCCTGCTGCGCACCAACGGCGGCGCCGCGGGTCGCCCCGCCGAGGGCGCCCTGGCGACCGCGCTGGACACCGTGCTCGCGGCGATGCCCGGAGACGCCGCCACCCTCGCGGCGCAGCCGTGGGCCCGCCCGCTGATGCGCGACTGGGTGGTCGCGCGCGGCCGTTGCGAGCTCGAGCGCACCGTCGTGGTCGGGGAGCGCAGCGGCGCCTTCGAGCTCAGCTGCGAGCGCAAGTCCCTGACGATGAAGCTCCGCGTCGGCAACGACGGCCAGATCGAGTCGGTGCAACTGTGGCGCGAGCCGCAGGACTACTCCGGCGTGTTCTTCAAGGCGCCCGTCGGCTGACCGCCGCGAGCTCTGGTTTATGCGCCGCCCACGGGCGGCGCGATCGTTCGCTGCCACCAGGCCTTGATCTCGGGGTCGCCGCCGATCTCTCGCAGATGTCGGGCCCAAACTTCGCGGCAGGCGTCCGGCGGGAGCTTCGTACACCGCGACGCATAGATCTCGACCAGCCACTTGCCGTTGAGCAGCGCGTGGGCCTCGTCGACGCTGGTCGCCAGCGCCGCCTGAAAGTGCTCGAGCTCCGCCGAGAACATCGCCTCGACGTCGAGGTTTGAGATCTCACGCTTGCCCTCGCGCAGGCGCGAGCGCACCTGCTCCGCGGTCAATAGCTCCTCCGCGAGACCGGGCCGCTGAAAGCGGTCGAGCCCGAGTCGGTTCAGGCGCTGACGTAGCTCGAGCCCGAGCCGATTCAGGGCGACGTACGGCGCAAACGTGGTCATGACCTTTCGCCAGTCAGGCGCCGGTCCCCACGCCGAGGGCCAGCAGGCGCGGACCATCAAGTTCTCGATGCAGTAGGTCTTCCAGCGAAAGCCTGGCCCTGCGTGTGGGCCGTCGAACTCGGGCGCGAGTATTTCGCGGGCCTCGCCGTCGCCATCGATTACGCCGAAGATGCCGGCATACCGATGCCTCTGCGCCGCCCGAGCCGCTGCGCCACCGCACTGGACCCCGAGCCGCGGCTGCCAAGCCCGCGGACCAGGACACCATCGTGCAGCACCCCGTTCGACACGTCCCGCTCGTCGCGGGCACCGAGCAGCGCGAGGAGGATCGGCACGTCGGTCTTCCCCTCGAGATACAGGACCCTCCGACGGCCGTCCGCGGCGCTCTGCACGTCACGC
>JAYUXQ010001263.1:0-2652 GCA_043752905.1 Nannocystis sp.
ACGGCCCAGGTCGCGCTCGGATTTTTGAGAATTCCCCGCGTCGACCTCGTGCTCGCGACCTCGCCGCAGATCTTCACCGGCCTCGCCGGCCTCGCGCTCGCGCGGCTGCGCCGGGTCCCCTTCGTGCTCGAGGTGCGAGACCTGTGGCCCGAGTCGATCGTCAGCGTCGGCGCCCTGCCGGCCAGGCATCCTGCGATCCGCGCGCTCGAGCGAGTCGAGCACCTGCTGTACCGCAGCGCCGCCGGCATCGTCTCGGTCACCGACAGCTTCGTCGAGCACTTCCTCGCCCACGGCGTCCCGCGCTCGCGGATCGCCGTCGTAAAAAACGGCGCCGACCTCGATCTTTTCGACCCCGACACCCCACCCACCCCCCTGCGCGCTCGCCTCGGGATCCCCGCGGGAGCGCTGCTGGTGATGTTCTGCGGCACGATCGGCATGGCCCACGACGTCGGCCTGCTCGCCCGCGCCGCGGCCATCTTGCCCGCCGACCTCCCGGTCCACTTCGTGATCGTCGGCGACGGTGCCGGACGCGAGGCCCTCGACGCCGAGATCACCGCGCTCGACGTCGCCGACCGCGTGCACCTGCTGCCCGCCGTACCACGGCAGGCCGTCCCCGGCCTGCTGGCGGCGGCCGACCTCAGCGCGGTCGTCCTGCGCGACAGCCCGACCTTTGCCGGGGTCTTGCCCTCCAAAATTTTCGAGGCGATGGCGATGCGCCTCCCGGTCTTGCTCGGTGTTCGCGGCGAGGCGCGGGCGCTGATCGAGCGCGCCGGGGCAGGTCTCCCCTTCGAGCCCGGAGATCCGCGCGATCTGGTTGCAACTTTGCGCGCCTTTGCCATGCTTGGGGCCCCCGGCCGCCGGGCCATGGGGGACGCCGCGCGCGCCCACGCGCTGACCCACCATGACCGCACCCGCCAAGCCCAGCAGCTCGCCGCCTTCCTCGAGCGACTCGGCCAGCCCGGGCGCGGCTGAAGCCGACCACGCCGAGTTCGACGCCACCCGTGCCGCCTCGCTCGCGCTCGTCGCATCGCTGTCGGCCGAGGACATGCTCGCGCAGTCGATGCCCGAGGCCAGCCCGGTCAAGTGGCACCTCGCTCACACGACCTGGTTCTTCGAGACCTTCGTGCTCGCCGAGCTGCCCGACCACCGCCCCTTTCATCCCGGCTACGCAAGTATCTTCAACAGCTACTACAACAGCGTCGGCGCCCCGCACCCTCGCGCGCAGCGTGGCCTGCTGACCCGCCCAGACCTCGCCGAGGTCCTGCGTTACCGCCAGCACGTCGACCACGCCATCCGCCGCGCGCTCGCGCAGGGTCTGCTGGCGCCGCAGCTGCGCGCCCGCGTCCACGTCGGCCTGCAACACGAGCAGCAGCACCAGGAGCTGATCCTGACCGATGTCCAGCACCTGCTGTTCCACAACCCGCTGCGCCCGGCGTTTCGCCGGCCGACCGACGACATGTCCTTTGGGACAGCCCCGTCGAGTCCACCGCCGGACACCTGGCACGCGTACCCCGGCGGCGTCATCCAGGTCGGTCACCGCGGCGACGACTTCTGCTTCGACAACGAGCTGCCGCGCCACCGCATCCTGCTCGCCCCCTTCGAGGTCGCCGCGCGCCCGGTCAGCAACGCCGCCTACCTGCAATTCATCCGCGACGACGGCTACCGGCGCCCGGAGCTGTGGCTCTCCGACGGCTGGGACGCCGTGCATCGCCACGGCTGGCCCGCGCCGCTGTACTGGTCGGACGACCTCACCACCCGCTTCACGCTGCACGGCCCGCGCCCGATCGACCCGGCCGCGCCGGTGTGTCACGTCTCGTACTACGAGGCCGACGCCTACGCGCGCTGGGCCGGCGCCCGCCTGCCGACCGAGCACGAATGGGAGAGCGCCGCCGAGGGCCAGCCCGTGACCGGCAACTTCGTCGAGTCCGGCCGCCTCGAACCAACGCCCTCCCACACGCCGCACTTCTTCGGCGACGTCTGGGTCTGGACCGCGAGCCCCTACGTCGCATATCCCGGGTTCAAGCCCGCGGCTGGCGCCCTCGGCGAGTATAACGGCAAGTTCATGTGCAACCAGATCGTGCTGCGTGGTGGATCGTGTGCCACCCCGCGCACCCACATTCGCGCCAGCTACCGCAACTTCTTCCCGCCGGAGGCTCGCTGGCAGTTCTCCGGTGTTCGTCTCGCGAGGTGATCATGCTTGAAGTCCAGCTGCGAGGCCCTCGCGTCCCCACCGTCGGCAAGGCGCTCCCCCTGCTCGACCTCGCGCCCGCGGCCGACGACCTGCGCCGCGACGCGCTCGCCGGTCTGGCATCCTCTCCGAGGACCCTCCCCTGCAAGTATTTCTACGACGATCACGGATCCTGGCTCTTCGACCAGATCTGCACATTGCCCGAGTACTATCCCACTCGCACCGAGCTGGCGATCTCACGCCAGTATGCCGTCGAGATGGCGGCCGCCTGCGGCCCGCAGGCGCTGCTGCTCGAGCTCGGCAGCGGTAGTTCGACCAAGACCCGTGTCCTGCTCGACCACCTGCGCGCCCCCGCCGGCTACATGCCCGTCGACATCGCCCGCGAGTTCCTGCGCAGCGCCGCCGACGTGCTCGCCGCCGCCTACCCCGGCCTGCCCGTACTCCCGGTCTGCGCCGACTTCACG
>JAYUXQ010001264.1:0-2652 GCA_043752905.1 Nannocystis sp.
CGTGACACACTGCTCGCCGCCTGGGCGGATGTGCTGACCGATGTCCAGCGGGCGCAACTTTGACCGGGTGCCGCGCGCGATGTTGCCAACCCGTTGCCAAAAATGCGGCACCACGCGGCACCACGCGACATTGCGACCCCCTCAAAACGCCCCTATTTGCGAGAATCCAGCCGGACGGCGGAAGGGGGGCGGTCTGAGGGGGCAGCAGGGATTCCTACTTCAAAACGCTTAAGCGCCATAGAGAGAGGGGGTCGTGGTGAAAACGCGCCCGGCCCTTGCGGCCGGGGACGCGTGAATGACGCGATCGCAAGGAAGGTGCGGCGGGGCGCTGCGAAGAGTTTAATCACAAGCGAGGCGGATGGGCCGAAGTGAAAATCATGCGAGCTCCGTGCCAACCGGAAGCCCGGGGGGGCGGTGACCTGTGCCTCCGATATCTTGCACTGCTGGTAAGTCCCGTACTTCACGGGGCTCTCGGCCCCCTGTCTGGAACCGCTCGGGGGCCGAGTCCCCCGTCGCAGGGGTTCCGCCTGGTGGATTTCTACTTTCGAGGTTTTTCTAGGTCTGACATGTCCTCCCTCAACCGCCCTGGTATCACTTCTCCCCTCCTATTTCCCTTTTGTGTCGGGGTTTTCCTCGTCAGCGGATGTCCGGACGAATCGCCGGGGCTGACCGAGCCCGCGACGACCGGCGGCTCGACGTCGGGGACCTCGGGCGGCGAGCTTCCGACGACCACGGCTCCGACGACGACGACGACGTTTCCGGAGGAGATGACCGAGCCGCTCGACCCGTCGAACCCGGACGGGTCGGCGTCCTCGACCTCGACGGGGGACGGGACTACGACGATGCCGGTCGATCCGACGACGAGCGACGACACGACCACGACGACGGGCAACGACACGACCACGACCACGACGACCGACGACACCACGACCGGCTGCGAGAATGGCGGCACGCTGTGCGAGATCCCGCCGGAAGAGCAGGTGCCGGAGGACAAGCCGGACGGCGTGCCGAGCCCGATCCCGGGCGTGTACGACGACCAGGGCGAGGCGCCGCTCGCGAACGAGGTGCGCGCGCTGATCGGCTTCCCGACGCGCGACCGCGCGGGCCTCGAGGCCCGCGTCGCCGACATCTACAACCCCGACAGCCCGGCGTTCGGCGAGTACCTGACGGTCGACGAGTGGATGGCCGACCACGCGCCGCCGCAGGCGGACTACGACCTGATCAAAGAGTGGCTGGTCTCGCGCAATCTGCAGCCGACCTTCGACTCGAGCAACCGCATGGTCATCGCGTTCAACGGGAGCGTCGAGGAGTTCAACGCGACGTTCCAGACGACGCTGCACATCTGCATGCGCAAGAACCCGCAGGCCGGCAACCCGCCGTTCCCGGTGTATTGCACGCTGTCAAGCTTCACCGTGCCGAAGTTCGTCGCCGACCGCACGACCGGCCTGTTGACGGCCGACCTGCCGGCGCCGACCGGGACCCTGCCGGCCGAGGCCGGGAAGGTCATCAGCGACCCGCCCGGCTTCGGCGGGTTCGTCCCGCAGCAGATCGCAGCGGCCTACGAGTTCGATGAGATGTACGCCGAGGGCTTCACCGGCCAGGGCGTCAAGCTCGGCGTCCTCGCGGCGGCGACGTTTCACGGCAAGGACCTGCAGACCTTCTGGAAGAGCACCGGCATCACCCGCGCGATGCCCCAGCGCGTGCAGATGATGGAGCCGGTGGTCACGCGCATCACCGAGACGATCCTCGACACGCAGTGGTCGTCGTCGATGGCGCCGGGCGCCGAGGTGATCACGTACGAGGGCCCCGACGCGCGCAACACCGCGCTGATGTTCGTGTTCAACGAGGCGATCTCGCGCAACGAGGTCAGCGTGCTGACGACCTCGTTCGCCCACCGCGAGGACTCCGAGCCGATGCCGCTGCGCCACCAGTACGATCACTCGGCGCTGATGGCCGCGGCGCTCGGCATCACCGTGATCTCGGCCAGCGGCGACTCGGCGCGCCCCGACATCCCGTGCACCAGCCCGTACGTGGTGTGTGTCGGCGGCACCGACCTCGTCACCACCAGCGACGGTGTGGTGATCAGCGAGACGGCCTGGAACCTCTCCGGCTCGGGCGACGCCAAAACCTTCCCCCGGCCGGCCTGGCAGGCCGCGGTGGCGCCGAACAACAAGCGCGCGACGGTCGACCTCGCGCTCGCGGCCGACCCGAGCAACCCGTACTGGATCCGCCGCTTCGGCCAGTGGGAGGCGTACGGCGGGACCTCGTTCTCGGCGCCGGTGTTCGCCGGCATGGTCGCCGTCATCAACAGCTCGCGCCTCGCCAGCGGCCAGCCGATGGTCGGCATGCTGACGCCGATCATCTACCAGGACGAGGCCGTGCGCGCGACATTTCGCGACATCGTGAACGGCTCGACCGACCTGTTCTCGGCCCAGGCCGGCTGGGACTACCCGACCGGCTGGGGCGCCCCCCGGGCCAAGAAGCTGGCTGACGCACTGCCCTGAGCGTACGCCACGTGGACAGACCACCGGCGAGGGCACCCCGCGGCGCCCTCGCTGCGCGCCCGCGGAGGCGGCGGAGATCAGGCACTCGAGCGCGAGGCGCTCGGGCGAGAACATCTGGCAGTCGTAGTAGGTGAGCGCGCCGGCGAGG
>JAYUXQ010001265.1:0-2651 GCA_043752905.1 Nannocystis sp.
GGTCGAGGAACCCCAGGTGGGTGAACTTCGGGATGTCGAAGATGAAATCGTTGCCGGCCGAGGTGACCTCGCGGGTGGCGTCGAAGCTGGCGAGCGCCGCGAAGCCCCCGCCCTGCTGCCCGAGCGCGAGGCTGATCGTATGTAGCGGAGACCTGTTACTTGGGTAGGTGAGGCGCGCGGCCGCGAGGTCGACGAGCCCGTCGCCGTCGAGATCACGGGCGTAGAGAGATTGCGACCCGGGCGTCAGCACCACCGGCGCCTGCGGGTCGAGCACGGTCAATTGATATTCGGGGCCGCCGACGATCCACCAGGCCCGGCCAGACCCATCCATCAGCACGAAGTCTGCGTATGCATCGCCGTCGTGATCCGCCGCCGTGACTCGTGGCTCACCGGTCAATTGTAACGGCTTGAGGTCCAACTGTGAGACCTCTTCGATCGCGTCGGTCTTGGGACTGTGCGCCCAGACAAAGCCGCCGGTTCGCCATCCGAGACCAAAGAGGTCGGTGCGGCCATCTCCATTGACATCGCCGGCCCCGAGGGTGGGATAAAATTCGGCATGAGCAGAGGCGGCCTTCTCAAATTGGAACTCGCCGCCATTAATCCACGCGAACAATCGGAGACCGCTCGTCTGGGTATCCTCGCTGTAGAACCAAAAATCCGTTGCGCCAGCAAAGTCCGTGCGCCCGTCGCCGTCGAAATCGAGCAACACCGGGCGATAGATGTCATGATCCGGGAATACTAGGAGACTTTGAAACTGTGGCGCCTGTTGTTTCGACGGCAGGGTATAGGAGAGGACGGCAGTCGCTTGAAAGCCGTAACTGAAAGCGATCAGTTCGTCCTCGCCGTCTGCGTTCGCATCGGCGCGCCCGAGGAAGCGGTATGGGCCAGGGAGCTGGAACGATGATCGGACCAGGCACGCATCTTCTACCGCGGCGTCGCTGCATGCGGGTTCGGGTTCGGGTTCGGGCTCGGGCGCGGGCTCCCCGGATGCGAGCGGGGCGAAGTCCTCACGCTCGCAGCCCACCGCCAGCGTGAGCAGGACCAGCAACGGGAGATACATCGAGGCCGTGCGCATGGATCTCAGGGTACACCCGCGCTCGCCACGCTGTCCACGCGGCGGCGACGAAGCGCGAGCAGGACCAGCGCGAGCAGGCCGCCCGACGCGTCCGAACCACGACAACCGCAGCCGTCCTCGGCGTGCTCACCACCCGCGGAGTCCTCGCCACCAGTGGTCTCGGACGTTGGAGGTAGCGCGGAATCTCCGTCGGTAGTCGGGGTCGTCGGGATGTCCGGTCCCGAGGTCGGGGTGGTCGGGTCAGGCCCGGGTTCCTGGCCGGTGGACCCGGTGGTCACGGCGTCCTGGGTGCACGCGGAGGTGTCGTACGTGCAATCCGCCTTGCAGGTCAGGGTCCCGGTGACAAACCCGTGATCGAAGCAGGTCTGGTCCTGCAGGTCGTCGCCGTCGCAGGCCTCGGTCAGCTCGGCCTTGCCGTCGCCGCAGGTGGCCGGGCACACCGATGGGAGGTCTCCGCAGTCCAGGGCGCCGTGGTGGCAGAAGACCTGACGAAAGCGAGCCGCCTGCGCCGGCCCATCGGTGCAGGCGATGTACATCTCCATATCGGTGAACAGCTTGCGGTAGTAGGTCGCGTTGGTCTGGCTCATGGCGAACAGCAGAGCCTCGATGCCAGACCTGGCCCCGGTGGCCTCGTCGGCGAATTCCTCGCAGGCGAAGGGCGTCGTCGGCGAGCAGCTACGGGCGTGCGTCCACTCCCACCAGGCCTGAAGGATGCCGCTTTGACGGTACCCGGGGCTCGCATCGCAGTTGCCGGTGGGGATCCAGACGCCATCGATCTCGACCGCGGCGGGCTCGTCGGGCCGCTGGTCGAGGAAGGACTTGATGTCGCCGGGGGCATCCGTGCAGGCAGGATCGTGGACCGGGCCCAAGACCGCGATGGCACTGATCGCCTCGCAGCGCGCGTACTCGACGGTCGTGTACAACTGCCCGACGCTGAACAGGTCGATCATATCAGCGACCGTCTCCTTGAGGGCCGGGGCCTCATCCGTGCTGTCGAGCACGCACGCGGCGGCACAAATGTTCCCCATCTTCTTATCAATTGCGCAACCGCTCCCAGAGACGCTCTCCCCGATGATCTTCGGCATGGTGAAGAGGTCGACCACATGGCCGAACTCGTGGAACACGAGGTCGGGGCTCGTGAAGCCGTCGACGCCGGTGGCGATGAAGCCCAGTGCCTCGCTGTTGACGTCGGCGTCCCAGACGTGCGGCGGCAAGTCGGCCTCGGGGTGCTCGTCATATACGTTCGTCTGCGTCATGAAGTCGAACTTGAAGGGCCAGTAGACCTTCATGCACCCGGGCTGGGAAGTGCCGCAGGTGGCGAGCACGGCGGTGTTGTGGGCGAGGATGACCCGCGGCTTGTACGCCGTCACCGGGAAGCCCGAGCTCGAGCCGCGATAAGCGTCCCACTTGCCGGCATGGTAGCCGTCGATCAGCGAGTAGCTCGCCTGCAGGCGATAAAAGAAGTCCTGCAGGGCGGCATCGTCGCGCATGGGCGAGTCGTCGTCGGAGGCTGCGGGCGGGGTCACGAGGAACTCGCCGGTCGGGCTGGCGCCGATGCGCGGGTGCGAGGTCTTGT
>JAYUXQ010001266.1:0-6593 GCA_043752905.1 Nannocystis sp.
GGCCCCGCGCCCAAGGCCCCCGCGGTCCAGGAGTGCTTCTCGATCGCGGCCGATCAGAAAGTGTGCGGGCTCAAGTGCAAGGGCGTCGCCGACTGCCCGACCGGCATGGCGTGCACCAACCTCGCCCTGCCGAACAATCAAAGCGGCATGTACTGCACCTGATGCGCGCCTGATCTGACAGGCGGCGGGCGTGAGGACCGGCGCCCGGCGCAGCGTGCTGCGGCCCCGGCCCGCGCGCTATGCTGGGCGCGTGACGGCCGAGGACCATGCCAGCACGGACGAGCCCGCGATCGACCCCGCGATCGACCCCGCGATCGACCCCGCGATCGACCCCGCGATCGACCCCGCGATCGACCCCGCGATCGACCTCGCTATCGACCTCGCAATCGACCTCGCGATCGCGGGCATGCGCTGCGCCAACTGTGCGAACACCATCGAGCGGGCGCTCGGCGCCGTCGCGGGGGTCGAGGGCGTGGCCGTCAACTTCGCCAGCGAGACCGCCCGCGTGCGCCTGCACGCCCCCGGGACCGTCACCCGCGGAGATCTCGTCGCCGCGATCGAGGCGGCGGGCTTCGGCGTGATCGAGGGCAGCGAGGGCGCCGGCGACGAGGCCGAGGTCGCCGCCCGCGCGCTCGAGCTGGCCGCTGCCCGCCGCCGCGTCGCCGTCGGAATTGCATGCACGATCCCGTTGCTCGTCCTCGGCATGGGCCGCGACTTCGCCCTGCTCGGCGCCTGGGCGGACGCGCCGTGGGTCGGCTGGCTCATGCTGGCGCTCGCGCTGCCGGTGCTCGCGTACACCGGCGCGCCGCACCTGCGCGGGGCCTATCACGCGCTGCGTGCCGGCGCCGCCAACATGGACGTCCTGATCTGCCTCGGCGCCGGCGTGGCGTTCCTCGCCAGCGTGCCCGTCGTGGTCGCCGTGAGCCTCGGCAGCGACGCGCTCGGCCATCACCTGTACTTCGAGACAGCCGCCGCGATCGTCGCGCTGGTCGGCCTCGGGCGGCTGCTGGAGACCCGCGCGCGCGGCCAGGCCGGCGCTGCGATCCGCGCGCTGCTGGCCCTGCGTCCGGCGACCGCGCGCGTGCGTCGTGATGATCAGGAGCAAGAGGTCCCGTCCGCCAGCGTGCGCGTCGGCGAGGTCGTCATCGTGCGACCCGGCGAGGCGATCGCGGTCGACGGTCTGGTGATCGCCGGCCTCTCGGAGGTCGACGAGAGCATGCTGACCGGCGAGAGCCGCCCGATCTCGAAGTCCGTCGGCGACCCCGTGACCGGCGCGACGATCAACGGCGACGGCGCGCTCGAGGTCCGGGCCACCCGCGTCGGCGCTGCCACGGCGCTGGCGCAGATCGTCCGCCTCGTGCGCGCGGCGCAGGGCAGCAAGGCGCCCGTGCAGCGGCTGGTCGACCGCGTCGCCGCGATCTTCGTGCCGGTCGTGCTGGCGATCGCGGGGCTCACTTTTTTGATGTGGTCGCTCGTGGGCCCGGGCCCGGCCGAGGCGCTGATGCGGGCCGTCGCGGTGCTGGTGATCGCGTGCCCGTGCGCGCTCGGCCTGGCCACCCCGACGGCGATCGTCGTCGGCACCGGCGCGGCCGCCCGCCGCGGGATCCTCTTCAAAAATATGACGGCGCTCGAGCGGCTCCACGCGCTGCGGACGATCGTGCTCGACAAAACTGGCACCCTCACGCGCGGTCGACCCGCGCTCGGGGCCGTGGTCCCCGCCCCCGGCGTCGACGCGGCCGAGCTGCTGCGCCTCGCCGCCTCCGCCGAACAACACAGCGAGCACCCGCTCGGCAAGGCGATCGTCGCCGCCGCGGCGGGCCCCTTGCCCGCGGTCACGCAGCACCGGGCCGTCGGCGGGCACGGGCTGCGCGCCACCGTCGACGGCGCGGTCATCCTGATCGGCACCGAACGCTGGCTCCGCAGCAACGCCGTCGAGACCGCGCGACTCTCCGGCGTCGCGTCGGACCTGTCCTCCGGGACAGTGTCCCTGGGGACAGTGTCCCAAGGGACAGGTGTTCAGGTGCTCCCGGGAGCGACGCTCGCGGTCCCGCAGACGCTCGTGTGGGTCGCCCGCGACGGCATACTGATGGGGCTGCTCGCGCTCGCCGACGCCCTGCGCCCCGAGGCCCCCGCCGCGGTGGCCGCGCTACGCCGCGCCGGCCTGCGCGTGGTCGTGTTGACCGGCGATCACCGCGAGGTCGCGGTCGCGATCGCGGCCCAGGCCGGCATCGCCGCGGAAGATGTCATGGCCGAGGTGCTGCCCGGCGACAAGGCAGCCGCGGTCGCCACGCTGCAAGCTCGAGGCCTCGTCGGCATGGTCGGCGACGGCATCAACGACGCCCCCGCGCTGGCCCGCGCCGACGTCGGCATCGCGGTCGGCAGCGGCGCCGACGTGGCGATCCACGCGGCCGACGTCACGCTGATGCGCAGCGACCTCGGCGGGCTCGCGGAGGCGCTGGCGCTGTCTCGCCGCACGGTCGCCGTCATCCGACAAAACCTGGTCTGGGCCTCGATCTACAACCTCGTGCTGATCCCGGTCGCGGCCGGGGTCCTGTACCCGATCGCCGCGGCGCCGACGGCCCTGCGCTCGCTGCACCCCGCGCTCGCCGCCCTGGCGATGGCGCTGAGCAGCCTCACCGTCGTGCTCAACTCGCTGCGCCTGCGCCGGCTTGCGGGGCCTCGAGCCGGCACATGATCGCCTCGAAGCGGCCCTCGTCGACCGTCACCGGGCCGAGCTGCTCGAGGTCCGGCTCCCCGTCGGCGGCCTCCTGCCCGTGGGTCTGGGTCCGCAGGCGCATCGCCGCCGTGATCCCCAGCGCGCGGTAGAACCTCGCAGCGAAGCCGAGGTCCGCGCCCAGCTTGCGCATCACCTCCGAGCGCGACACCGCGAGCACCTGCGACGGCCTCGCCGCGCGCACGGTGGCCGACGGCGGTCGGCCGTCGAGGAACGACAGCTCACCGACCAGCTCGCCGCGCTGCAGGATGGAGATCGGGCGCTCGCCTGTCACCCCGACGACCGAGCTGGTGACCAGGAAGGCGCCGGAGAGGATGATGTACAGGAACGGGTTGCGCATCCCCTCCTCCACCAGCGGCGCGACCTGGGCGAGGTTGAGGCGCAAACCCACCTGCGCCAGCCACTCGATGTCGTCGTCATGCAGCAACGACAGGATGTGCACCGGCCTCGGCATCGCCGCGACCGTAGCAGGCGGGCCTGCGCGTCGCCACCGGGTCCCGCGTGTCGCCGCGGACCCCCGGAACACGGCGTTCCGGCGTACACTCGCCGCGGATGCGTTCGCCGGCCCTTGTCCTGACGGCCCTGCTCGCCTGTTCGCGCCCGGCGAGCCCCGGACCGCCGACGCAGCCCCGGGCCCCGGCGCCGATCTTCGCGCTCGAGGCGGGCCGCGAGACGACCCCGGACCTGATCGCGCGCACCCGCGGCGCCGATGCCCTGCGCGCGATCCGGGCCCTCGGCCGCATCGGTGATGCACCCGCGATCGCCCACCTGCTCGGGTTGCTCGCCGACCCCGACCCAAAGCGCCGCGAGGCGGCCGCGCGGGCCCTCGGCTTCGCGGCGCTGCTCGGCTCCGACGTGCGCGACGCCGAGGCGAGGTTGATCTTCGCGTGGCCGAAGGCCGCGACGGGCGAGCGGGTGACGATCGCCGAGGTGCTCGGCCAGCTCGGCGGCGCGGCCTCGCTGACGACCCTCGCCGAGGGCCTCGCCCCGGACGGGCCGACCGAGCTGACGGACGCCGCCGCGTGTGCGATCGGTCGCCTCGGCCGCCGCAAGGTCGCCCTCGACGATGCCACCCGGGCACGCCTGGTAAAGCTGCGTGGCGCCGAAGAGGCGATGTACTACGGCCTCGCCAACGACCCTGCCCCCCCGATGGGTCCCGAGGGAACAGCGGATCTCGGCGGGACCGCGATGGACCTGGCCACGACCTCCGCCGACCCGATCGTGCGGCGGCTGGCCTATACGGGCCTGCTCGCGCGCTACCCGGCGCAGACTCCTCTGGGAGATTGCATCGTGCGCGCGTTGCAGCCGGAGGATAGCGAGGAGGCGTTTCGCTTCGTCGTAAAAATCTCCGACGAGCAGGCGCTCACGCTGCTACAGGCGTGGGGTGCGAAGATCTTCGACCTGCCGCGCGCGAAGGATCACCAGGTGCCTGCCACGTCTCGCGGTCCCTCGACGATCGACGAGCGTGACTGGCGGGACCGGCCCCGACGGCTGCTCGCGGGCCTCGCCTGCCTCGCCGCCGCGAAGCCCGGGCTCGTGAACCCCGCGCGGCGCGAGCACCTCGTGGCCCTGCGCGACGCGGCCCGGGCCGCCGACGCGGTCGTCCTGGCCATGCCCGCGAGCCACAAGACGCTCGCACAGCTCGACTGCCGCCTCGCGCAGCTGCTCGCGCGCGAGCCCGCGTGGCGGCCCCCGCTGACGTGTGTCTCGCCGCGGCCCGGCGACGCGCTCGCGCTCGAGCCGGCGATCCTCGCCGCGGGCTTCGGCGGGCCCGGACGCCTGGCTCGCCTCGAGGAGCTGCTGCGCGCCGCGGACCCCGGCGTCAAGATCGCCGCGGTCACGGCCCTCGCCACGCTGTGGGACTATCCGCCCGCGACGGCGTGGGTGCAGGCGTGGCTGCGGGTCGCGCTCGACGACGACACGCTCGGGGTCGTCGGCGCCGCGGCCGAGGCGATCGCCACGCATTACCGGCGCGACCCGCCGCCGCCGATGACCGCCGAGGATCCGCTGTGGCGCGTGCTCGAGCGACGGGCCCGCGGCGCCCTCGAGCATGAGCCCGAGCTCCACGCGACCCTCGTCGGCACGCTCGCAGCGACGCGTGTGCCGGCCGGCATCGGCGTCTGCGAACCCGGCCTGCGCCACGCCAACCACAGCGTCCGCGAGGCCGCGCGCGGCTGCATCAAGGAGCTTCGCGGCGCCGATCCTGGCCCGCAGGTCGCCGGAGCGCCCCAGCCGCGCCCACCGGTCGACCCCACGGGTCTACAGGGCCAGCGCGTGGAGTGGACGCTGACCACCGAGTACGGCGACCTCGAGATCGACCTCGACCCCGACGCCGCGCCGTGGGCGGTCGCCACGATCGTCGCGCTCACCCGGCGCGGCTTCTATGACGGCCTGACCTTCCACCGCGACGTCCCCGGGTTCGTGCTGCAGGGCGGCGACCCCGAGGGCACCGGCTGGGGCGGGCCCGGCTTCACCCTGCCCTCCGAGCCCTCGGATCACCGCTTCGATCGCGGCGCGGTCGGCATCGCCGACGCCGGCAAGGACACCGGCGGCAGCCAGTTCTTCTTCATGCACGACCGGGCCCCGCACCTCGAGGGCCGTTACACGTGGGTCGGCCGGCTCCGGCCGCGTCCTCAAGCCTTGTTGCCGCTGTTGACCGTCGGCGACCGCATCATCAAGGCGACCGTGAAGATCGGGCCGCCCCGCGTCAGCTCCCCGCGAGGATGATGAGCCGGGTCTCGAGGCCATCGACGCTGTCACCGATGCAGTCGGCGTTCGGGTAGCGATCGACGAGCCTGGCCGCGCCGACCTGCGCGCTGAAGCCGGCCACGTAGTGCGCCTCGTTGTGAGCACGCGCCGGCGAGCGCGACGAGCGACATGAAGAATGTATGCAGGGGTCGAATGGGACGAAAAAAGCGGCTCACTTCTCGGAGATGACGACGAGGGTCGTCTCGAGCCCCTGGGGCGCGTCACCCGGGAAGCAGTCGTCGGCGCCGTCGTGATCGATGATCTGCGCCAGGCCGACGTGCACCGACAGCCCGGGCGAGCCGAACTTGATCCAGTCGCGGTCGAACACCCGCTCGGTGACCTCACCGAGGGTGATGTCGAGCGCGCTGCGGGTGGCGGTGTCGCAGTCGCCCTCGCCCTCGGTCGCGCACAGGACCTGCGCGACCGGGCTGACGCCGAGGGGAGCCCACAACGCCGGGTCCTCGACCTTGAAGATGTCGTAGCCGCGCGCGGCGAACAACAGCAGCGAGTCGTCCTCGACCCCACGCACCGCCAGCACCTCGCGCGGGTCGAAGCTGTCGATCCTGCTGTAGAGCAGGCGCACCTGCGGGGCCCCGTTGAACACGCCGATGTTCGGCTCATAGAACAGGCCAAGGTCGATCGTGAAGTCCTGCTGGAGGCCCATCGCGTCGAGGCAGGTCAGTGCGATCGACGCCGTGAAGTCGGGCGCCGTGTCACCGGACATGACCATGCAGATCATGTCGATGTCCCCGCCCAGCGCCAGGCTCTTGCCCGAGATCTCGAAGCCGACGTTGTCCGGCCCCTCCGGCTCCTGGCACATCGGAAACACCGGGGCCCCGGTCGTGTCCGTGTCCGTGTCCATACCGTCGGTCGCGCCCGTGGTCGGATCGGTCGCGCCCGTGGTCGGATCGGTCGCGCCTGTGGTCGGATCGGTCGCGCCCGTGGTGACCTCCGTGGCCGCGCCACTGTCCCCGGTGTCGGTCGCGCTGTCATCGGAGTCAGGCCCGCACGCGAGCGTGAGCCCGACGAGCGACAAAATAAGCGTACGTGAAGCGATTGAAGCGAACATGAACCCCCTCTAGCAAGCGACGTGCCGGGCCCCCGCGACGCA
>JAYUXQ010001267.1:0-2645 GCA_043752905.1 Nannocystis sp.
GATCGTCGTGCCGATGTCGAGCACGCGCTTCACGACCGTGTTGCTGGCGGTGTCGATGATGTCGAGGTCGAACTCGGCGGCGACGGGGTCAGACTCGAAGGGGAAGCGGCTCGGGTGACCGGAGCGGTGGCTGGCGACGTACAGGCGGCTGCCGTCGGGCGCGAGCGCCATGGCGAGCGGGTCGTGCACGGTGGCGATGCGGGCCGTCACCGCGGCGGTCTCGACGTCGACGACCGCGATCGCGGCCTCGGTGGCGAGCGTGACGTAGGCGGTCTTGCCGTCCTTGCTGACGACGACGTTGCTCGGCTCGTCGCCGACCCACACCGCGTCGACCAGGCGGCCGCTGGCGACATCGACGATGCCGAGGGTGTCGCCGCCGCGCTGGACCACCAGCGCGCGGGTCATGCCCTCCTGCCAGGCCAGCGCGACCGGCCACGGCCCAACCTCGACGCGGCTCTTGACCGCGAGGCTCGCGGGGTCGAGGCGCGTGACGGTCGGGCTGTACACGTCGGCGACCCACAGCTCCGCGCCGACCCGGGCGAGCGAGCGGCCCGGATAATAATTCAGGTTGTGGAACGGCCGGCCCGCGGACGGCACCACCTGGATCGTGACCAGCGCCTCGCCGCCGAGCCCGAAGCCGTGCTCGCCGGTGGTCGTCGGCGTGAAGCGGGTCAGGCCGTCGGCGCCAGCGACCACCTCATCGCGGCTGTCGGCGGGCGCCTGCACGACCTCCCACGCGCGGGACTTGCAGGTCGCGCCGTCGTCGAGGCGCGGGAGCCAGTAGGTCTCGCCGAGCACGAAGCGGTCGTGTGGTTGCAGCTCGAAGCGCTCGACGATGCAGGCCTCGGCGTCGCCGTCGTCACGGGCGGCGCAGGAAGGCAGGGTCAGCAGCAGCAGGGACAGGGCAGGTGTAAGCTGGCGCATGGGTCTCCAGGGCACGCGGGGGTCACCGCGTGGGCTGTATGTGGTCGCTCCGGACGGATCTACCGTCCTCGCGGAGCGAATAGCACCGCCAGGGCGATCTGTCGCGGGGTCCGGTTCGAGTCCGCGCGTGACCTGGGCGACGATCCGCGACGCGGAGCCTCACCACTGCGGACGCGCGCGCGCATCGGCACCCACGCGCCCGCACGCACCCGATACGAGCCTCACGCGGGCGGCGGCGAGACGCTCTTGAGCTGTCCGCCGGTCATGTCGCTGTACACGTAATGCGAGCCAGGCACGGTCATCATCTGCATCGCGGCGGGGTTCGCCGGGTCGATCTTCCAGGCCCAGCCCTCCTGGTCGACGAGCCACACGTAGCCGTCGACGTCGACGCTGACGCCGATCGGCGTGGAGCACTGCGCGAGCTGATGCTGGGCGACGAGGGTGCGCGTCTTGCCGTCGATCTCGACGAGCCCGCACGGCCCGTTCGATGCGACCCACACGTGGAAGTCGTGGTCGACCGCCATGCCGCGGTGGCACGCGCCGGTCCCCGGGATCATGATCCACGTGTCGGCGTTGACGTCGTAGGTCGAGACCGGGCCGGGGCAGCCGCCCATCCACGGGTTGCCGTCGGGGTCGACCGTCATGCCGTAGGACTGGATCTCGGGCGGCTGGGTGATCCGCGTGACCGTGAGCGGGTTCTGGTTGACCTCGACGCGCGCCAGCTCGCCGCGCAGGCCGGTGAACCATGGCCGCTGCAAAGGGTCGAGCGCGCCGCCGTAGGGCGCGTAGCCGCTGCCGTCCCAGTCCGGCACCAGCAGGTCCTGCTCGATCGCGCCGGTCGGGCCGTCGAGGCGCACCATGTGGGCGGTGCCGTCGCCAGCGAGGTAACCGAGCCACACCTTCGGGTTGATAAAGGCGCACTGGGCCTCGCTCCACTCGCCGGCGGTCCACGAGATGCCGCGCGGGCCGTGCGTCTGGCCGCCGTCCCACGCGGCGTGCACGAGCGTCCAGGCGATGCACTCGTCGGTGCCCCACGGCTTGATGTCGCCCGGCCCGGTCGAGGTCGTGATCATGCCGTCGCCGTTGGCGTCCTTGCAGTCCGCGACGTTGGCCGCGACCGCGGTCGAGCGCCCGGACCCGCGACCGTTGACGACGACGAAGCGGCCGTCGCCCGAGACCGCCGTGCGTGACACGTCCTCGCCGACGCCGTTGGGGCCGGTGAGATAGCGGGCCTCCTCGGTCATCGTACGCGTGTTGATCTTCGCGACCCATCCGTCGCTGGTCGCCGGGATCCAGATGTAGCTGGTGTCGAGCATGCCGCCGCCACTGTCGCCGCAGCCGACCGCGATGTCGGGCGTGCCCCCGAGGTCGAACTTCGGCCCGCTGTCGGCCGCCGAGGCGCTGACCGAGTCGCCCGTCGTCGGCTGGCCCGTCGTCGTTGCGCTACCACTGTCGGCTCCGCCGGTGCCACTACCACCCGTGACGACGCCGCCCGAGCTCGAGGCGGTCTCGCCGTTGGTCAGCGTGCCGATGCTCCCGACCGAGACCGAGGCCGAGCTCGACGCGGCGCTGTCACTGCCGGACTCGCGTCCCGGGTCGCCGCAGGCGCTCAGCAACGACAGGGAGATCAGAGTCAGGGAAGTTTGAGCACGAAGGGCCAGCACTCCACGTTTATCGCAGCACCGTAAGAGACAGGCAAGTCCCGTATGAAAGGTCCGGCG
>JAYUXQ010001268.1:0-2645 GCA_043752905.1 Nannocystis sp.
AATCAACCGTTCATCAAGGTCAACTGCGCCGCCATCCCGGCGGGTCTGGTCGAAAGTGAGCTGTTTGGCCACGAGCGCGGCGCCTTCACCGGGGCCGTCTCGAGCCGTGCCGGCCGCTTCGAGCTCGCCGACGGCGGCACCTTGTTCCTCGACGAGGTCAGCGAGATCCCCAAGGAGATCCAGGTCAAGCTGCTGCGGGCCATCCAGGAGTCGGAATTCGAGCGCGTCGGCGGCGTGAAGACCTTGCGGGTACACGTACGCCTGATCGCCGCGACCAACCGCAGCCTCGAGGAGCTGATCAAGGAGGGCCACTTCCGGGAGGACCTCTACTACCGGCTCAACGTCGTCCCGATCCACCTGCCCGCGCTACGCGAGCGCATCGAGGACCTCCCGTTCCTGGTCGCCCACTTCGTGCAACGCTGCAACGAACGGCTCGGCAAGGCCGTGCAGGGCCTGACCCCCGCCGCGCTCACCGCCCTCGAGCGCTACCCGTGGCCGGGCAACATCCGCGAGCTGGAGAACCTCGTCGAGCGCATGGTTTTGTTCGCCTCGGGGCCCTGGGTCGATGAGGACGATCTCCCCGACGCCTACGCCGGGGAGGCCCACGCCACCACTTCGCTGGCCGAGTCGAGCAGCCGCCTGACGCTCTCGGAGATCGCCGGGGCCGGCGAGACCGGCGACCCGCGGCACATCCGCTTGCCGCTTTCGAGCCTGGGCCAGGACTTGAAGGAGGCCGTGCGCGCCGGCTCTCGCCTCGTCGAGGAGGCCCTGATCCGCGAGGCCCTGGCCAAGACCGACGGCAACGTCACCCGTTCGGCCCGCGCCCTCGGCATCAGCCGCCGCAGCCTCCAGTCGAAGATGAAGGAGCTCGGCCTGCGCGAGAGCCCGACCGAAGACCCCGCCAGGGACCCGGGCAAGCCGCCGGGCGAGCCGCCCCGCGGCGCCGGCTGACCCCCGCGGTCGCCGGCCGACCCGGCGATGACCCCCGGCCGACCCCGGTTTCTCGGGCTTCGGCCCTCTGAAAAGAACCGCCCGGGGCCGCGATCTCCTCGAAAGTTTCGGCGCAGATCGCCCGTCAATCACCGCCTAGACCGCCGTGGAGGCCGCCCAGGCACGCGAATTCGCCTGCCTCGGTGCGCGTCTGCGGGGGACTTCCCGGACCCAGGAATGTTGACGCTGGCAAGCCCGCGCAGGTATCGTCCACCGACTCCCTGAGGTGCTCCCTATGCGGAAACTGTGCGGCCTCCTGCCCCTATTGGGCCTGTACTTCGGATTCAGCGCGACGACGCAGGCAGCGGACGTCACTCGCGTGGCGAGCTCGTTCGACGGCGACAACAAGTTCGACCTGCACTTCGGGGTTGGCTACGACTTCAACTTCAAGAAGGCCGCGTTGTTGCGCGAGTGGAGCGACGCCAATAATCCGAGCAGCACCGTCGTGCGCGACCTGCTGTACCAGCAGCTGCGCCACGTCGTGACGCCCTCGATGGAGATCGGCCTGTACAAGGACCTCGCGGTCTACGTGAACGTGCCGATCGTGGTGTCCGACAGCCGGACCTACAGCTTCGACCAGGAGGCCGACCCGTGTCGCTACGGCGACAACGCGTCGATCAACGAGCCGGCGACCTGCGTCAATCACGACAACAGCACGACGATCCGCGACGGCATCATCCCGCGTGGCGGCTTTGATGCCACCAAGCCGGACTCCCCGTACAACAACTTCGGCGGCGCTGACAGCCAGACGATCTTCAAGGGCGCGACGCGTCGTGGCGTCGACCAGCTCCACGTCGGCCTCAAGTACGCGCTGCTCAATCAAGATCGCCTGTCGCACATGCCGAAGTGGGTGATCGGCATCGAGGGCCGGTTCTCCGTCGGCAAGCCGATGACCTTCTCGCGCGACACCGCGGGTGGCAACACGAACAACACCTCCGTCGGTCGCGGCATGCACGAGCTGGGCATCTGGACCTCGCTCTCGCGGCGCTACCGCTACCTCGACCCGTTCTTCACCGCCTGGTGGTACCAGGCGCTCCGCGCCAACAACACCGAGTTCAAGGACTACGGCGGCGCACAGGACCGGGCCAACCCGCAGTCCCAGACCGGCGTCACCTTCGGCACCGAGATCGTCCCCTTCGAGCGCAAGGCCAAGGGCCAAAAGGTCGCCATCGTCATCCGTGGCCTGGCGATGCTCAAGTACAACGGTCGCGGCTACAGCGAGGGCTGGGAGCTGTTCTCCGACAGCCCCGCGCTGATCGGCAGCAACGCGCCGGGCTCGGGGAGCGCCTGCACCAACCAGAACGCCCGCGACACCGCCGACTGGGCCAACGACCCCGCCAACCTCGGCAACGCCGACTACATCGGCGGCTCCGGTGCCCCGGGCAGCTGCTCCCGCTTCAACGGCATCACGAACATCCAGGACTTCGCGTCCTTCGGCATCAACGTCGGGCTCAACCTCCAGCTCAACAAGTACGCGATGCTGATGTTCGGCGTCGACAGCCGCACCGACACCCGCCACTGGATCTCCAACGCCAGCCGCGGCAAGGCGTCCCTCGGCGGCGACAAGAACCTCGTCGAGCCGAACTCCAACGAGGTCAACCCGGTCCGCCGCGATGTCATCGACAACGTCGGCCGCCGCTACGCCGTCGGCGACG
>JAYUXQ010001269.1:0-6579 GCA_043752905.1 Nannocystis sp.
GGCAACCCCGGCTTCACCCACCTGGTCCGCTGGCACCAAGGCGGCCCGCTCGAGCACTTCCAGCTCATCGACGACAACGGCGACCCCATCATCATCGAGCAGTGTGTGCATCAGGTCGCGCTGACCCGCAACCATGTCGTCTTGCAGGACTCCGCGTTCGTCGTCGAGATGCGCCAGATGGCCTACGACGCCGCCGAGCTGTTGCTCCCGGGCATCCCGGTGCGCGACCTCCTCGGCGGGGCCCAGATGCGGGCGCAGCGGCCGACCACTGTCCTCTACCTGATCCCCCGCCACGCCCTGCGACCACACAGCGGCGGCGTCGCCACGTCGCCGGCCACCGTCCGTGCGACGCGCGTCGAGATCCCCGGCGAGTCGGTCCACTTCTTCGTGCAATACGACGACGACGAGCACCTCGAGCTCATTGTCCCGCACACGCCGACGCTCGACGTCTCCGAGTGGGTGCACGAGGGCGAGGTCATGCTCGATGGTTCACGCGCCAGCGAGGAGATCGCCGGCATGCAGGTCCCCTGCGCGCTGACCCGCGGCTACCTCGCCGTCCACACCATCGATCCCTACGGCGGCGAGCTGCTGGCCTCTCGCATGACCCGCAGCGACGAGACCTGGGGCCTCGCGCTCGGCACCCACGCCGGCAATCGCCAGCGCCGCCCGATCGAGGCCGTGTTCTTCAACACCAGCGGCTTCGCGCCCGAGCTCGTGCCGCAGCGCGTGCTAAAGACCTATCACGACCGCGTCGACGCGGCGATGATGCCGATCGCCACCGGCAAGGAGCCGCGCCTCCTCGACTTCGACGTCCCGACCGGCGAGATCCTCAGCTACCTGTGTCCGCACGGGTGGAGCCTGCTGTCCCCGACCTTTGCCCCGCGCCGCGACAGCACCGGCGGTGGGCGCGACGGCTACCTCATCTGCCTCGCCCACGCCGCCGACACCGTGCCGCGATCGCCCGACACCAGCGGCGAGGAGATCTGGATCTTCGACGCCGCCGACATCAGCATCGGTCCCATCTGTCGCCTCGGGCACCCCGAACTCGACTTCGCGTTCACCGTCCACAGCAGTTGGGTCCCCGCGCTGCGCCCGAGCCCCCGCGACTACCACGTGCCGATCGCCGACGACCTCGACCTCGCCCACGTCACCCGCCGGTCCTTCGGTCAGCTCGCGTTCTGGGACATCTTCTCCGCCGCCGTCTCCTCCGCGATGCAGCACGACATCATCAACAAGATGCTCCGCGAGGACGTCCTGCCGTTCTTCGACCGCAAGCCGGACCCGGCTCGCTAAAACCGACCTGACCCGAGAGACATCTTTCCCGGGTCGTCCGCCGCATGCTAGCGTCCCCGCGATGGCCCCCACGCGCCCGCGCGGCCCCGGTTTGTTGCTGCTCGCCCTGTGCCTCCTCGCCGCGGGCCTCGCCGTCGTGCGCATACGCCTCGAGCCCCCGCCCGCGCTACCCGTCGACGCGCCCGCCGACCGCTTCTCGGCCGGTCGCGCCCTGGAACGCCTCGCCACCCTCATCGGCGACGACGTCCCGCACCCGGTCGGATCACCCGCAGCCGACCGGGTGCGCGCGAGGCTCCTCGCCGAGTTCGCCGCCCTCGGGATCCCCGCGCAGGTCCAGCACGGCTTCGCCTGCTCCGCGCGCGGTGCAAGCTGCGGCACCGTCGGCAACGTCGTCGCGCGCTTGCCCGGCGCGCACGCGGGCCCGGCCGTGCTGGTCTCGGCCCATCACGACTCGGTCGCCGCCGGACCCGGCGCCGGTGACGACGGAGCCGGCGTCTCCGCGGTGCTCGAGCTGGCGCGGGTCCTGTCCGAAGCGACAGCCCCACGCAACCCCGTCATCTTCCTGTTCGTCGACGGCGAGGAGGCCGGCCTGCTCGGCGCGCAGGCCTTCGTCGACGACCACCCGTGGGCAAAGGATGTCGGCGTCGCCGTCAACCTCGACGCCGGAGGCACGCGCGGCGTCACCTCCGTCACGCGCACCAGCCCCGGCAACGCGCGGGTCATGGACGCCTTCACCGCCGCGGTCCCGCGCCCCTACGGTGCCTCCGTCATCGGCGCCGTCTACGGCCTGACCCCCTACGACACCGACTTCAGCGTCTACAGCAAGGCCGAGATCCCCAGCATCGACCTCGGCTTCGGCGAGGACAAGGCCCACTACCACACCCCCCTCGACCGCCTCGCCAACCTCGACCCACCGAGCGTGCAACACCTCGGCGACACCGCCCTCGCGCTGGTCCGGGAGCTCGCAGACAGCGACCTCGAGTCGAAGGCCCCCGGCGAGCGCGTGTTCCTCGACGCCCTCGGCCTCACCATGCTCGCCTGGCCAGCCCCGTGGACCGCCGTCATGGCGGCGCTGGCGATCGCCCTCCTGGCCCTTGCGACATGGCGCATACGACCTGTCCTCGGGGACATCTCGCCCCGCAGCCGCCTGCTCGCCGCCCTGACCCTCCCGCTGCTCCTCGCCGCCCCTTCCCTGCTGGCAGGCGGCCTGGCCTGGCTGCTCGCCCTGCTGACCCGGTCCGAGGTCCCCGGCCACGCGGAGCCCTGGCCCGCGCGCATCGCGATCTGGACCGCCGCCCTGCTCGCCAGCGGCCTCACCGCGACATGGCTGACCACCCACCTCGGCGCCGCCCGCCTGACCCTCGCGATCTGGTGGTCGCTCGGCATATTGACGGCCGCGCTCGCGATCGCAGCCCCGGCCGCGAGCGTCGGCCTGCTCCCGCCGGTGCTCGTCGCCGCCGCCCTGCTCGCCCTCGCCCATGTCCCCAGGGACATGTCCCAATGGCCAGCTCCGTTCGTCTCCCTGCTGTGCCTGGTGCTCCCCGCCCTGATGTGGCTACAGGCGGGCGTCCGCGTCGAGGCGATCTTCGGGCTCGGGCCGGCGGCCGTCGGCGTCCTCGCCCTCCTGTTCGCCCTGCTCGCCCCCCTGTGGCCGACGCGCCCGCGCCCGCTCCTGCTCGCCCTCACACTCTTGATAGTCGCCAGCGCCGCGGTCACGCTGACACGTCCAGCCTTCAGCGAGGACCGCCCGCGCCGCCTCAGCCTCGTGTTCCATCAGGACGCCGCGAGCGCGCGCTGGCTGATCGACGGCGACCTCGCCCTCCCGGATTCTTTGAAAAGAGTGGCTGAATTCACCAGCGCGCCCGTGTTCGCCTGGACCCCTCCGGACGAGCCGAGCTGGATCTCGCCGACCGCCGTCATCCCTGGCCCACCGCCCGAGCTGTCGCTCGAACCCGGTGTCCCCGCGATCTCGGGCCCCTGGGGTCGTTACCTGCGCCTGCGCCTGCGATCGCCCCGCGGTGCTCGCAGCGCCGCGCTCGTGATCCCCGACGACGCCGGGCTGCGCTGGCTCGCGATCGCCGGCGAGACCGTCCCGCCCTACCCCGCGCACCGCCGGGCCTGGTACCTCGAGGTCCGCCACCACCCGATCGTCGCCCTCCCGCCCGGGGGTGTGATCGTCGAGCTCGTGCTGCGCAACCCGGAGCCCGTCAACTTCACCGTGCTCGACGTGCACGAGGACCTCCCGCCCGCGGCCGCGCAGCTCCTCGATGCGCGACCCGCCTGGGCCGTCCCCTCACACGGCGGCGACCGCAGCGTGCACAGCCGCAGCTTTAGCTACTGACGCCGACGCCGACGCAACAACAGCAACCCCGCGAACCCCCATCCACCCCATCCGCCCCATCCGCCCCATCCGCCAGTGCTACGACAGCCACAGCCCTCGTCCGGCGGCGACGTGTCGATGCAGTCCGCCGCCTGGCAGTCCGCGGGCAGCAGGTCGAGGCCGGCCTTCTCGCGCAGCCACGGCAGCGCGAAGAATGGGATGCCGTAGTACCCCCGTCCGGTGCCGCAGGGCCGGACTCCACGCGACGTGACGCCCACCTGCCGCCACGTCCCATCTTCCAGCTGCACGAACGCCGGCCCGCCGGAGTCACCCCCGCAGGTGTCTTTTCCCGGCTCACCGGCGACGAACTCGAGACCCTCGTATTTGAGCTCGTCGATGACCGTCTCGACGACGCGCTTGAAGCCTCGCTCCGCGTCGGTGAGCGGTGCCTGGCCCTCCTGCTCCTCGTCCCGCACCGCGCCGAAGCCGACTACCGTGACCGGCATATCCGGCGCGATCGCCTCGTCCCACTCTTCCTGTGTCGTCAGCAGCGGAATGATCGCCACGCCGCCGACTTTCTCCCGGATCTCGATGAACGCGAAGTCGTGGGCCACGCGCTTGCAGTCCTCGACGCAGGCGCCGGGGTAGATCCCATAGCGGACCACCGTGGCCATCTGCTGCTTGGTCATCGAGGCGCCGAAGAACACGCCGACCTCGTCGATCTTGGTCCCGGGTACGATGCAGTGCGCCGCGGTCAGCACGATCTGCGGCGCGACCAGCGTGCCGGTACACAGGTGACCGATCGACGAATCGGCCGGATCGACGCTGAGCACCGCGACCACGCTCGCCCAGTCCGACCCATCGACCGCCTCGCCGCCGATGATCTGCGTCGCCCCCGGCGCCCCCGTGCTCACAGGGAACGATGGCATTGCCGGCAACGATGGCATTGCCATCACCGCGAGCCACGCGAGCCACGTCGACACCGGCCGAGCGTAGCAAGCCGGCGCGCCCCTCACAAGCGCGCGGACTCCTACTCGCGGGGGGGCGCTTGTGTTAGCGTCCCGCCGCCTTTATGGCCCAACGCAGCACCGCCAAGATCTCTCGTATGACCCTCGCCGAGCAGGCTGACCGCCACGCCCTCTATCAAGAGGCGGTCAACGCTCCGGACGACAACATCGACTTCATCCGCAAGACCTACCGCGGCATGCGCGGGCGGGAGCCGCGCGTGCTCAAGGAGGACTTTTGTGGCACCGCGCTCATGGCGACGACCTGGGCCAAGCGCTCGCCGCTCAACCGCGCGATCGGTGTCGACTTCGACGCCGACACCCTCGAGTGGGGCCGCCGCAACAACCTCACGCCGTGCGGCCCCGCGGTCGCGCGTCGCGTCACGCTGATCCAGGGAGATGTCCTCGAGGACAGCCCGCAGCCGGCCGACATCGTCGCCGCCCTCAACTTCAGTTACTACCTGCTGACCACCCGCCGCCAGCTCGTGACCTACTTCAGCAACGCGCTGCGCAGCTTGCGGCCCGGCGGCCTGTTCGTGCTCGACTGCATCGGCGGCACCGAGGCCGTCGCCGACTTCGAGGAGGAGCGCGGCTGCGACGACTTCACGTACATCTGGGCCCAGCGCGGCTTTAACCCGCTCGACCACAGCTCGCAGTGCTCGATCAGCTTCGCCTTCCCGGACGGCTCGCGCCTCGACCCTGCCTTCGCCTACCGCTGGCGCATGTGGACGATGCCGGAGATCCGCGACTGCCTCGACGAGGCCGGCTTCAACAACGTCCGCATCTTCTGGGAGTACGCCGACGAGCGCGGCGACGCCGAGTACGTCGAGATCGCCCGGGAACAAAACCAGGAGATCTGGCTCACCTACCTCGTCGCCTCGCCCTGAGATCCTATGCCCACCGGCGTCAACCTTCGCAGCGACAACAACGCGGGCCTGGTGCCCGAGGCCCTCGCCGGCCTGATCGCCGCCGCCAGCGGCCTCGCCGTCGGCTACGGCGACGACGACTTCACCCGCGGCGCGATCGCATCCGTGCGCGCCCTGTTCGGCGAGCCGACCGTCGTCGCCTTCGTCGCCACCGGCACCGCCGCCAACACCCTGGCGATCGCCAGCCTCACCGAGCCGTGGCAGCGCGTCCTGTGTCACAGCGACAGCCACTGGTACGACGACGAGTCGACCGCACCCGAGCGCATCACCCTGTGCCGCTCCACCCCCCTCACACCCGCCGGCGACGACAAGACCCGCCTCGCGCCCGATGACCTGCGCCCCGTGTTCAGCCGCGGTCGCGGCGACGTCCACCAGCCCGCCCCCGGCGTCCTCACGCTGACCAACACCACCGAGTTCGGCACCGTCTACACCCCGCAACAGCTGACCGCGCTGGCCAGCCTCGCCCGCGCCAATGGCTACCGCGTGCACGTCGACGGGGCCCGCTTCGCCAACGCCGTCGCGCACCTCGTCGCCTCGACCGGCATGGACCCGGCCGCTGCCTGTCGCGCGCTCACGGTCGACGTCGGCATCGACGCGCTGACGCTCGGCGGCACCAAGGCCGGGCTCGCGCAGGGCGAGGCCATTCTGCTGTTCCCGCAGGTCTCGCCCGAGGCCGCCCGCGCCGCGCAGCGCCTGCCGTTCCTGCGCAAGTCGACCGGCCACCTGCTGAGCAAGCACCGGTTCCTCACCGCCCCTTTCGCCCACGCCCTCGCCGACCACGCCTGGCTGCGTCACGCCGCCCACGCCAACCGGATGGCCGACCGCCTCGCCCGCGGCCTCGCGGCGTATGGCCTCTTGCCCGCGTTCCCACGCGAGTCGAACGCCGTGTTCCTGCGTCTGCCTCCGGACCTCGACGCGCAGCTGCGGGCTCGCGGCCACGCCTATTACCCCTTCGCCTCTCCTATCGGCCCCGTTTCACGCCTGATGTGCAGCTTCGCCACCACCGCGGACGACGTCGACAACTTCCTCGCCGACC
>JAYUXQ010001270.1:0-6575 GCA_043752905.1 Nannocystis sp.
GCAGCTCGCTGGCGAGGCCGTCCTCGACGTGCTCGAAGACGCTGTAACCGAAGCCGTGGCGGGTGGTGTATGTGCCATTGCCGGTCGCGGGTGCCGGCGTCGGCGACCAGTGGCGGCCGTCGTGCTCGTCGCGGAGATAGAACGCCTCGCCGCTGCGATCACCGACTGGATCGTTGTGCCAGGGCGTGAGACGGTAATTGTGGGCGTTCTCGCACCATGTATAGGCGCCGCCGCTCTCGCTGACCACGGTGCCGAAGTAGGGGTTGGCGAGCACATTGACCCACGGCGCGGGCGTGCGACGCTCCCGGGTGGTGAGGATGACGTATTCGCGGCCGTCCGGCGTGAAGCCGCCGTGGCCGTTCCAGCCGACGAGGTCGGGACGCGTGAGCTCGGCCGGCTGGGTGGTCGTGCGGACGGGCTCGGAGCGGCGCGCCCTGGTTGCAAAGGCCGGCATCTTGACCTCGACCTGCGGGTGACGCAGGACCTGCTCGGCGAGGCTGCCGTCGCTGTCGACGACGATGAGCCGCGCGACGGTCTGCAGCAGCACCTTGTCCTCCTCGGCGATCTGGTCGGTGCGGCGGAGGAAGATACCACCTGGCCGATCGAGCAGGTCGGACTCGCTGAGGGCCGCGATGACGCCGAGGATCTCGTCGTGTAGCACCTGGCGATAGCCCGAGGGGTCCTCGTTCCAGATCACGAGGTCGATCGCGAGCCCCTTGAGGCGGAAGTAGGCGTGCGCCTGGACCATTTGCCGGACCAGGCTCAAGTGCTGGCGGCCGGCGCTGCGCACGAGGACGATCGGCAGGTCGCCCGAGATGGCGTAGGTCCACAGGGACGGCTGACCGCGCTGGTTCCTGGTGAGCACGCTCCGCGGCGCGCGCAGGGCCGGGCTCGAGTACAGGACCTGACTGGCCAGGCGGTCGTACAGCGCAGTGTCGGCCTCGGTGGCGTTGAGGCGGCGCATCAGCACCTGGCTGTGCGTCCACGACAGCTCCAGTACGCGATCGGCGGAGTGACGGTCGCTATATTTTTCGACCAGGCCGAGCGCGCCGTCGCGGGTTCGTGCGACGCCGGTGACGATCTGCACGCGCACGGTCTCGTCGGGCTCGAGGACGACGGTGTTACGGATCGCGACCACCGGGTCGAGCACGGCGCCGACCGTGCCGCTCAACGCGGCGCGGTGCATCGCCTGCGGGTCGACGGGGGATCGGCCGCGGCCGATGAACTCGGCGCGCCCGGTCTCGTAACTCGGCGCGCCCGCCAGGCGCCCGTGCACCGTCATCAGGTGGAGCATCCACGGTGGTTTTTCGGCGCCCGAACGCGGCCGGCGCGAGCACAGGATCGCGGCGGGGTCGCGGACCAGCTCGGTCTCGACGAACAGGTTGGAGAACGCGGGGTGGGCGGCGTCGGCGGCCGGCGTGGCGAGGACAACTTCAGCGTAGCTGGTCAGCTCGATCGTCCGCGGCGTCCGCCCCAGGTTCGTCAGGCACACGCGGCGCAGCTCGACGTCGTCCTCGGGAGAGACGGCGATCTCGACGTGGGTCTCGATGTCGTGGTCGCGGCGGCGAAACTCGGCGCGGCCCTGGGAGAAGATGGCCTCGTAGCTCGACCCGGTGGCGAGCGTGGGCTGATGCGCGGTCGACCAAAAGTCGCCGGTCGCGAGGTCGCGCAGATAACAAAAGCTACCCCAGCCGTCGCGCGTCGGGTCCTCGTGCCAGCGGGTGACCGCGAGGTCGCGCCAGCGGCTGTAGCCGCCGCCGGCGTTGGTGACCATGACGTGATAGGTGCCGTTGGACAGCAGTTGCACCTGCGGTGCCAGCGTATTGGGCGTGGTGAACACGCGCAGGTTCGGCTCGGGCGGGGTGGCGTCTCCGGCGGTCGAGACCTCGGCGGGATGCGGGAAGATGGCGGGCGCGCGGGGCACTCGCTCCTGCAGCAGCAGGTCCGTGGCGCGAAACGCCGGGTCGGCGGCGAAGCGGCGCTGCATCGGGCGGCCCTCCAGGAGGTAGAGGAGCGCCAGGAAGGCCATACCCTGGTGGTGCGCCATATACGAGGCGATGGTGACGCTGTCGCAGCCGCGGGGCAGACGCACGGGCGTGTAGTCGATCGCCTCGTAGAAGCCGTAGGGGCCGAGCCGACCGTCGCGCTCGAGCCGCTTCAGGTTGTCGCACGCGGCCTGCGGCGCGACCATCAGCGCCATGGCGCTGGCGTAGGGCGCGATGACCAGGTCATCGGCGAGGCCGCGCTTGAAGCCGAGGCCGGGCACGCCGAACGCCCGATATTGATAGTTGAGGTGGGCGTCGGTCTTGTTATACCCCGACTCGGAGACGCCCCAGGGGACCTCGCGCTCGCGGCCGTACTCGATCTGACGCTCGACGACGCCGTGACAGGTCTCGTCGAGGATCGTGCCATGATAGGTCGGCATGATCAGCAGCGGCATGAGGTATTCGAACATCGAGCCGCTCCACGACAACAGCGCCGGCCTGCCGCCCGCGGTCGTCAGGGACCGCCCGAGGCGAAACCAGTGCTCCTGCGGCAGCTTGCCCTGGGCGATGGCGACGAAGCTGGCGAGGCGCGCCTCGGAGGCCAGCAGGTCGTAGAAGCTGGCGTCGAGCCGGTGATCGCCGACGTTGTAGCCGATGGCGAGCAGGTGACGCTCGCGGTCGTAGAGGAAGCCGTAATCGACGTCGGCCATCTCGGTGGCTCGCGTGGCCAGCGTGGCCGCCTCCTGGAGGCGCGCGGCGGCCCGGCCGGCCCCGAGCAGCACGGCACGACGCAGGTCAGGGTCGGCGGCCGCGAGATCGAGGACCGGCACGAGGGTGTACTCGAGGGCCGCGGTCGCGCGCAGCGTCCGCGGCTCGTCGAGGCGCGCGAGCACATCGGGCGTCGCATGCACAGCGGGCACGGCGGGCACGGCGGGCAGCCCGAGCCACGGGGCGATCCACCGCAGGTCCGCGAGGGCGTGACCGATCTGGGCCGTGAGGCTGCCGGTCCACGCCAGCAGCTCGCCGTCGGCCTGGGTCTGGGCGACGCGTTCGAGGGCGTCGGCGTCGGCGCGCAGCCGCTCGAGCAACGCGGATGTCTGCGAGAGCGTGCGCGGCGGGCTGGCCAGCGCCTCGCGCAACCGGCCCATGGGGCCCTCGAGATCGACACTGGGGGCAGCGTGCTCGTCGATCACGAGGAGCGTGTCGTGCAGGCCGCGAAAGACCTCGACATGGACGATCGGCGCGTCACTCAGCTCGTCGAGGCCGGCGGCGAGCGTGAGCAGGTGACCCGCCAGATTGCCGCTGTCGACGGTGGAGATGTAGATCGGATGCAGTGGTTCGAGGGTGCGGGTGTCGTACCAATTGAAGAAATGGCCGCGGTGACGTTGCAGGCGCTCCATCGTCGCCATCGTCCGTGCGCAGCGTTGAAGCAACTCGCCCGCGGGGAGGTACCCGAAGTCGTATGCGGCGAGGTTGGCGGTCAGCGCGAGGCCGATGTTGGTCGGCGAGGTGCGATGGGCGGTGCCCTGCGGCGGGTCTTCCTGGTAGTTGTCGGGCGGCAGGTGATTGTCGTCGGAGCCGACGAAGACCTCGAAGAAGCGCCAGGTCCGGCGTGCCACCCTGCGCAGGAACAGCTCGTCGGCCGCGGTGAGCACGGGCCGCTCGTCGCGGGTCGGTCGGCTCAGCCACCATGCCAGCGCTGGCGCGAGCGCCCAGGCGAGCGCCAGCGGTGCGGCCAGCGGCAGCGCGCCCGGTCGCACGAGGCACAGCGTCACGATCATGGCGACCGCGACGATCGGCGCGCTGTGCATGAGGCGGTAGGCGGCGAACAGGCCCGGGCTCGCGCCGCGCTCCGCGTCGCTGGCGGTGCGCCACTCGAGCAGGTGGCGCCGACTGACGTGCACGCGCCAGCTGGCACGCAGTATGGCGCTGGCGCTGACGAGGGCGTCGTGGGGCAGGCATGCGAGGGTGAAGGCCTCGCGCGCGAGCTGGAGCGCGAGGGCCTCGACGATGTCGCGCAGGTGGTGATGACGTGGGAGCTCGCCGGGGCGGCGCGCCAGGGCGGTGGCCGCGGCGAGCAGGCCGGGCACGATCAGGATCGCCAGGACCACGAGCGTCGCCGGTCCGGCCAGGCCCGGGATCGTCCATCCGCACAGCAGCAGGGCGAGCAGGGCGACCGGTACGAGGCTGCGGCGCAGGTTGTCGACGATCTTCCAGCGTGACAGCGCCGAGATCGGGTTGTTCACCCGCTCGCCGGCGCCACCGGGTACGCGTCGACGCAGCCAGGCGGTGAGCTGCCAGTCGCCGCGGGTCCAGCGGTGGCGACGGCTGGCCTCGACCGAATATGCGGTCGGGTGGTCCTCGAACAGCAGCACGTCGGTGACGAGGCCGGCGCGCGCGTAGGCCCCCTCGAGGAGGTCGTGGCTGAGGATGCGGTTCTCGGGCAGCTTGCCGGCGAGCGCGCGCTCGAAGGCGTCGACGTCGTAGATCCCCTTGCCGACGAACGAGCCCTCGTCGAATATGTCCTGGTAGACGTCCGACACGGCGCGCGTGTAGGGGTCGATGCCCGGTTCGCCGGCGAACAGGCGCGCGAAGCCGGAGCGGCGGGCGCTCGCCATGGTGGTGGCGACCCGCGGCTGCAAGATCGCGTGGCCCTCGACGACCCGACCGAGCGTGTCGTCGAAGCGCGGACGGTTGAGCGGATGGGCCATGGTGGCCGCGAGCTCGCGCGCCGCGTCGCGCGGCAGCTGGGTGTCGCTGTCGAGAACGATCACGTAACGGATGCCGCGCAGGTGCCTGACGTCGCCGATCGTGGTGGCGAAGGCGCCGAGCTCGCCGCGCAGCGCAGCGTTGAAGTTCTCGAGCTTGCCGCGCTTGCGCTCCCAGCCCATCCACACGCCCTCGCGCGGGTTCCACAGCCGGGGGCGATGCAGCAGAAAAAACGGCGTGGCCCGTCCGGGCGCCAGATAGCGGGCGTTGAGCGCCAGGACGCCCTCGCGGGCGCGCTCCAGCAGCGCGACGTCGGCGTCCATGTGCTCGCGCGGCGCGTCGCGGAAGTCGGTCAGCAGCGCGAAGGAGAGGTTGGGATCTCGGTTGGCGAGGTAACGGACCTCGAGCGCGTCGAGCAGCGCGTCGACCTCGGCGATGTCGGTCAGCAGCGTGGGCACGGCGACCGCGGTGCGCTGGTCCGCCGGGATGCCGGCCGAGAAGTCGAGGCGGGGTAAAATGGCGGGGCTCGCCAGCAAGATGGCGAGCCAGTGGACGAGCGCGACGACGAGCTGGCTGCTGGCGATCGCCAACAACGCCGCGGCGACAGCGAGGCCCGGGCCCGCGAGGCCGCGCGCCTGCGCGACCAGCACGAGCCCCGAGGTGACGAGGCCGGTGAGGCCGACGATGGACCCGAGGTAGACCGGGACTCGCCAGCGCGCCGCGAACCGACGCAGGCGCGGCCTCCGGCGCATCTGCACGGCGCGCTCGAGGGCGTCACGGCCGGCGTCGATCAGGTAGTAGCCGACGTGGGCGCGGCGCTCGCTGCCGGCGCGTGCGAGGGTCACGGCGGCCGCGGCGACGGCCTCCTCGCCGAGCGGGCTGCGCCGGGCGATCGTCTCGACGACGTGGCGGTAGCGATCGCGGGTGGCGAAGTCCATCGTGGCATATGCACGGGCGGGATCGCGGCCGAGCGCGCGCTCCACGACGCTCATGGCCTCGACGAACTCCCGCCAATCCGTGGCGCCGAGCAGGCGCAGGCTGCCGATGCTGTTGCCGATCGCGACCTGGTCGTCGGCCTGGCTCTGGCTGACGAGCTGGAACAGGTGCTCGACGTTATGGCCGCGCTCGGCGAGGCGCTGCTCGAGCCAGGTCATCGGGAACACCAGGGCCGGGCCGAGGCCCTGAAGTCGGCTCGCCAGCTCGGCGAGGAAGGCGTTGGTGAGCGGCGGGTCGGCCTCGATCATCTCGGCGAGCACGAGCACGACCCTGGCGGGCGCGCTGGTGGCGGTCTCGATCATCCGCTCGACCCACGCTCGGGCGACCTCGCGGTCGCGGCGGCCGGCCGTGACGCGGGCGACCACGCGGCGCAGGTTCTCGATCAGCGCCAGGCGCAGCATGATGGGGATCGCCCACAGCTCGCCGAGGCGCAGCGCCTGCACGGACTGATAGGCGCTGACGAAGGCGCGCAGCCCCTCGATGTCGAGGCGACCGTGCGCGTGCGACACGAGCTCGAGGACGAGGTCGTAGACGCGTGGGATGCCGGTCGACGGCGCCGCGACCAACCTCGGCAGCGCGCGACTGTAGCCGCGCGGCAAGTGTCGCCGCGCCGTCCGGATCTGCTCCTCGATCAGGTGGTAGTTGTCGATGAACCACTCGGCGGCAGGCGTGATGCGTCGGCCGCGTTGCACCGCCCCGGTGACCAGCGCGTGGGCCTCGCGCAGCGCGGCCTCGTTGACGGCGAGACGTGGCAGCAGCCTGTCTGCCCCCCGGTGACGGGTCGGCGCCACTCGATGCCACGTGGCCAGCGTGCGCGCGTGGTGCTCGAGCTGACTGACGCTAAACAGCTCGGCGCGCAGCGGCGGCTCGTCCTCGACGAGCGAA
>JAYUXQ010001271.1:0-6575 GCA_043752905.1 Nannocystis sp.
AGGCGCACCGCCATCGGGCCCGGGAACGACAGCACCCACTGCCGGTAACCCACCGCCGGCAGCACGTGGTCCACCAGCAACGCCGCGCCCTGGGCCATCCGCCGGCCCATCAGCATCCGCGCGACTTGCAGGAAAAGGGCACCCGCAGCTCGTCGCCCTGCTCCTCGTACGCGCCGTCGGTGACCAGGCAGTGCAGGTGAACGTGGAGGCCGAGGTCGCTGCGGAAGCGCTGCACGACAGTGACCACGCCCGCGTGCAAGGACGCGACCGACGCCAGGCCGTGCTGCTGCTTCACGCTGCGCCGCATGTCCTGCATCACCGCCCGCGCCAGCCGCCCGGCGATGGCGGCCAGCAGCGGCGCGTCGTAGCTAAAGGCGCACCGCCATCGGGCCCAGGAACGAGAGCACCCACTGCCGGTACCTCACCGCCGGCAGCATGTGGTCCACCAGCAACGCCGCGCCCTGGGCCATCCGCCGGCCCATGCACGAGGGACAGCATCCGCGCGACTTGCAGGAAAAGGGCACCCGCAGCTCGTCGCCGCAGCTGCGGCAGCAGGTCCGCACGAGCGGGAGCCAGACGCCCACGAGGACACGCCACCGACGCCCGACACACTTTGTCGCCGTCCCTGCCCTTGCCCTCGGGCTCTCCCATGGCCCCGTCGCGGCCGGCGAAAGGCGCGGTCACGGAAGCGGCAGTCCGACCGCCAGCAGGTGCTCCTGCGCGGGCTTCCACGGCTCGTCCTGCACCATCGTCAGGGTGACGTCGATGTCGACCGATCCCGACCTCGCCTGCGACTGACCGTGCAGCGCCACCACGCCGACGACCGAGCTCGCCACGAATTCGAAGCCGACCCCGCTCTCTTCACAATCCTCCCAGTTCGGCGTGATTGCGACGGCCTCGACCGCGAATTCCGGCGGCAGCACGACGTCGATCACCGCCGGCGGATCGAGCTCCTCACCGCCGGCCTTGCCGCCGTGGACCAGCTTGATCGAGGTGCACCGCCCGGCGCCCGGGTCGGCCTTGCGAATGATGAGCCGGTCGTATCCGCCGATGTACACATATACCCGGTAAAACGGCTCGACCGGCTCCCCGGTGCCGGTCGAGCCTGCGTCGACCTCGCCCGTGCTCGTGCTCGCGTCACTAGCGAATGTCGTGCCGGCATCGGTTTGCCCGGTCGAGCCGTTCGAGCCAGTCGTGGAGGTCGAGCCTGTGAGGCCGGTCGACGACCCGGCGGTCGTGACAAACGCGGTCGACGCTGCCGCGGTCGTGCTCGCGCTCGACGTCGCTTCGCCGGAGCCCGACGGCGCCGTCGGTCCGCAGGCGACGAGCGCCGTCAGGATTACGAGCCGATACCGACGCACGCCAGCCATCGACGAACGTTCGCACGCGGCGGCTGTCATGGCAACCCTCTACGGCGCTCGTCTGCTCTTGGGTCGAGAGCCGTTGGGGCGGCGAGCCGCCGGGGCGGCGAGCCGCCGCGTGTCCGCGCGCGTCGATACACCGCCTCGTCGCGCGCCTCGCCCCGGCTCCGCTTTGGGTGCAAGATGGCTGTGATGGGCATGCAGTCGAGCTCGACAGGCGTGGGGGGCCAGGCGCGTGGTCTCGTGGTGGCGCTGGTGGTCGCGGCGTGCGGGCCGAAGCCGGGCGCCCCGGAGTCCGGCGAGACCTCCGCGGGGACCAGCAGCGGCGACGCGGGCGAGACGACCGACAGCACTACGAGTACGAGCGCGAGCACGAGCCCGACGAGCGCAACCGGGGCCGAGCCGACCGGGGCCGCGACGACGACCGACGTGGGCACGACGACGACGACAACAATGACAGAGACGACGACAGCGACGACTGGGGAGGCGAGCGGGACGACCGGCTCGTCGGGGCCCATCAGCTGCGGGGCCAAGATCTACGACTGCGGAAACGGCGAGGACGACGACGGCGACGGCAAGATCGACCTCGCGGATCCAGAGTGTACGAGCCCCTGTGACGGCGACGAGGGCTCCTTTCAGACCGCCCTGCCCTCGGGTGGCGCGGATTGCCTGCAAGACTGCTTCTGGGACGCCAACTGGGGGGTGGGCGACGATGGTTGCCAGCTCAAGCTCAAGTGCGACCCGCTGGGCCCGGCGCTGCCGGCCTGCGCCTTCGACCCCGACGCTGCGTGCGGGCCGAACAAGGGCGTGCAGCTGGAGCGGCAGTGCCTGGCAAATTGTTTGCCGACGACCCCGAACGGCTGCGACTGCTTAGGCTGCTGCCACGTGCTGTCCGGCGGGCAGACGATCGATGTTTACCTCGGCAGCAGCCCCGAGTGCCGGCTCGACAACCTGGGCGGCTGCGCGCCGTGCAGCTTTCACGACGAGTGTGCCAACCCATGCGCGCCGGAGGACTGCGAGTTGTGCTTCGGGCAGCCCGGGCTGCCGCCCGGCTGCGCGGCGCCCGGGTGCCCGAACGGCGAGCCGTGCACGATCGACGAGCTGGGGGTGTCGAGCTGTGCGCCGGGCATGTACTGCGTCACCGGCTGCTGCGCGCCCGCGACGTGGTAGCTGTCAAGGGTCGGGGGTACTGATCGCCTCGAGGTCGGCACCGGCTGCGTCCGGACGCGACCTCCAACTCCACCACGGCGTCACCGATACGGCCTAGACGATGCAGCGCGATGGCCCGTCCGAAGCGCAGTTGGGCGTCCTCGGGCGCGTGGGCCAGCGCGGAGTCGAGGACACCGAGCGCTTCCTCCGGGCGCCCTGCCTCCAGGAGACACTCCGCAAGCGCGGTGAGGAGGTCGACGTTCCCGGGGTCGTCGCGCAGGTACGGGTCGTCGCCGGCGAGGTGGATCTCGAGCACGATGCGCATGCATCACGGTGGTGAAGCACCGCGACGAGGTCAACCCAGTTGCCTGTGATCGGGAGCGCCCTGTGCTTGTATGCCTCGCGGATGGCGCCCCACAGCTCGACCGCGGTCGCCGTACCCGTCAACCGCGGCGGAGAGCCGCCCTGGCCGCGCACGGGCGCGAGTTGTGATGGTCCGGGGTAACTGATCGCCTCGAGGTTGGCAGAACTGATCGCCCTCGAGGTCGGCGGAACTGATCGCCCTCGAGGTCGGCAAAACTGATCGCTGACTTCCGGGGCGACGCCGGAAAAAAAAGGGTGCCTCGCTGAACGCATTGTCAGCAGGCGCCTCCGGGCCGCCATGCAGGTCCGAGTTGCGCCGCGGAGAAGTGGCGCAGAGCGGGCAGGCATGTCGGCAGGGCGCCCACGATGGGACGCCTCGATATGCACACCCTACAGGAGTTTGTCCGCCTGGCGCGGATGGGAGCAGGTTTCCGGGCGGTCGCGCGGATGCTGCGGATCAGCCCGAACACCGAACGGGAGTACCGCAAGGCGCTCGCGGCCGCGGGCCTGCTTTTGGGCGATCCGAACGACCTGCCGGAGCTGGCGACGTTGCCCACGGCGGCGCGTACGCTCAAGCAGCGCCTGCTCGCGGAGGGCGCCCGCGGGGCCAAGAAGCCGCGACGGCTGTAGGCACGCGAACTCGCCGCACAATAGTGCGACCATCGACCCCATGCCTGCTCGCCAACCATCCGCATCCCTGTTAGCCGCCTGTCTATCAACCGCCTGCGGCCCGATCCCGGCCGATATGTCGTCGTCGACGACGACCACCACTTCCTCGTCCACCTCGACGAGCACCGACGAGCCGACGACCGCGCCCGCCGTCACGACCTCCTCGACCTCCTCATCATTCTCGACATCTTCATCATCCTCGACTTCCTCACCATCCTCGACTTCCTCACCATCCTCGTCATCCTCGACCACCGGCCCCGTCGAGCCCGGCACGACCACGGGAACGAGCACCACGAGCGTCGGCGAGAGCGCCTCGGAGGACACCGGCGCCGACAGCTCCTCGGGCGAGCTGTGCCCCGCCGTCCCGTGCGACTTGAAGGAGCTGACGCTGATGCCCAGCGGGCCGGACAGCTGCGTGCTCGACCTCGGCGACAGGTATGGAGCACCGCAGTACACCGAGGTCGTCATCGATGGCATCAAGGTCCCCATGGTCGAGGATTGCGCGACCGAGGACGGCTGGCTCTACCGCGAGGTGACGTGCCCGGAAGACACCATCGAGCTGTGCGGCCAGAGCTGCATCGACCTTCATGTCGCAGGCGAGGCCCTCGTCGAATTCTTCTGCTTCGAATGAGCCGCCGCCTTTCGAGGTCGAGGCAGGCACCGTGCAGGTCGATGGCTTGGGGCTTCGGGCTCGTCGTCCGTCATGCTCGCCGCGAGAGGTAGCGGTAGCGGATCGGGCTGATCGCGCGGCACAGTCGCACGCCCGATCGCCAGGCATGCGACCGCGGTGAGCCCGACCCCCCACCAGCCCGGAGCCCACCGCGGGCGCTTGTCTGGTGTCAGGTCGGCACGGTCGCCCCCCGTCCGCTCGCTGTGTCTGTTACGGCGGACACGGGCCCGCCCGTCACACTGCCGAAAGCCGCCGCCGGCTCCGCCGTCACGGTGTCTGTCGTGGCGAGGGCGGCTATCGCGTGCCCGCCTGCCTCGGCATCGTCGCTGTCCTCGAGATCGTCGTTGAGCGCGGCCTGGAACACGTCAAGCGCCGGGCGGAGTCAAGTCGTGGACAATAACGATATCGTCGGCCATTTGGCACAGCTCGGATTGTCCTCGGCGGCCAGCTTGACCTCGGCGGCGCGCTCGACCTCGACGGCGGCCAGCTTGACCGCGGTGGGCCAGCTCGCCAGCTCGACCTCGGCGATGCTTCCCTCAGCACGGGGCGCTCCAGGGCATGAAAGGACGACAACGTTCCACGCTCAGGGCATGGGCGACACCTTCGAGAAGATGCACCGCGCGGGCCATCGGCGAGTTTGCCTCGGCTGTCGGGGCTAGCCAGGGCTAGCCATGCTTGAACCATCCCGGCCTTGCCGGCGACGGACAGCAGTGCCACGCGGCCGGCGTTGTTCTTCGGTATGTTCGGAAACCCGGCGGCGTGAAGGTTTTCGAACAACTCGGGCAGGACCCAGTTCGTCAGAACGCCCTCGACAACTGCCGGCGTGGCGGGCTGCCTGCTGACAATGCGTTCAGCGAGGCCCCCCTTTCTCCGGCGTCGCCTCGGAAGTCAGCGATCAGTTCTGCCGACCTCGAGGGCGATCAGTTCTGCCGACCTCGAGGGTGATCAATTCTGCCGACCTCGAGGCGATCAGTTACCCCGGACCATCACACCCCGGCGCATCGCCTGGGCCCAGCTCCTCGCCCGGGTCTTCGCGCTCGACGTCACCGTCGCACGCGCCGCAGTCGGCCGGGCACCCGGCACAGTTCTCGCCCTGCACGCAGACCCCGTCGCCGCACGCCACGCAGGCGCCACAGCCGGCCGCGCAGCACACAGGTCTCGCCCGCCTCGCAGCTGCCGTCGCTCAGTTCCGGACGTCAGTGCGCCCAGCCTTCAGCTGGCGGAACCGACAGAGGATGCCGGTGCCTTGACGAGGGTCCAGCCAGCGGTCGGTCGCGCACGCATCATCACGGCGAGGGCGTGCGAGCACCAGCCAGTCATCATCTCCCTCGTAGCCGCCGCTGGCGCGGCATTCACATGGATCATGGTCGTCGCCCTGGCGCGACCTACAGGCCCGGTCACCATCAACGCCCAGGGCGCCGTCATCAACGTCAGCCGCGACGGGGCGCCCTTGCCGCAGGTGCGGGAGCGCGATACTGTCGTGGCGCTCCCCGACGGCCGCGTGCGCGTCCTCTTCAAAGCCCCCTGGCGCAGCGGGGCCGCCCACGCCGACATGCCGCCGGACAGGTTCCTCGCCCGCCTGTGCGCCCTCGTGCCGCCCCCGCATGTTCACACGACGAGGTACTTCGGTGTGTTCGCAAATCGCCACCACCTTCGTGCTCGCATCCTCCCTCCGTCTCGGGTTCCCGCGCCCGGGCAGCAGCTCCCCTCGACCTCGACCTCGCCGGCGCCCCCGCGGCGAACGGTGGCGACGCCGCGAGCCCGCGCCGTCTCGGCTGGGCCAACCTGCTCGCGCGAGTGTTCGCCGTCGACGTGACCATCTGCCGCAAGTGCGGCGGGCGGATGCGCGTCCTCGCCGTCGTGGGCGACCCCGACGACATCGCCCGAATCCTCCACGGCGCCCGAGCTCCGCTGCGACCACCTCGGCCCCATCCTCCGGGTCAAGCCCTGCTGTTCCCCTGCTGACCGCGCGCCCCGTGCGTCGCGCTCGGCCCCGCACGCCCTCAGCTCGTCAGGCTCACGGTTCTGGGCCACAGGCGCCCCGTTCTCGTCAGCGCGCCTTTCGCGACCGGGCATCGCGGCTCGCTATCGGACCCTCGTCCGAGGGCGCTCGCCCGCCCCAGTACCCAATTCCCGGATGAAAGCGCTTAAGCGCGGACCACTCGACGATCTCGCGGACGCGGCGCAGGCTGCCCGCAGAGTTGCACGAGCGGGTGTTCACGAAGGTGCTCGAACTCCTGGCCGAGAAGGGCCTGCTGCATGGCAAGACGCTGGGGATCGACGCGACAACGCTGGAGGCGAACGCCGCGCTGAGGTCGATCGTCCGGCGTGATGACGGCCGTGGCTACCGCGAGTACCTCGTG
>JAYUXQ010001272.1:0-6574 GCA_043752905.1 Nannocystis sp.
CGGCCGATGACCGTGTCGCCGCCGAGGATCGTCGCGCCGGCGTACACCGTGACATCGTCCTCGATCGTGGGATGTCGCTGGCCCCGGGCCTCACGCGCCTTCACCGAGTGCGCGCCGAGGGTGACGCCCTGATACAGCTTCACGCGGTTCCCGATCCTGCACGTCTCGCCGATGACGACGCCGGTCCCGTGGTCGATAAAGAAGCTCTCGCCGATCGTCGCGCCCGGGTGGATGTCGATGCCGGTGCGGCTGTGGACCAGCTCGGACATCATGCGCGGCAGCAGCGGCACCCGCCGCGAGTACAGATAATGGGCGATGCGATGCACGGCGATCGCCGCGACGCCGGGGTAACTCATGATGATCTCCGCGCCGCTGCACGCCGCGGGATCCCCGGCGAGCGCCGCCTGTACGTCCGACGCGACCTGCTCGCGGATCGTCGGGATCGCCTGCAGCAGCTCGAGCGCGTGCTCGTGGGCCGAGGTCGTGCTCGTCGTGGCCTGTTCACGGCGCGCGCAGTCGACGGCCAGCGCGCGCGCCGTCACCTGCTCCATCCGCCGCAGGATCCGGGCGCAGCGAGCACCGACGAAGTAACGCGAGGTCAGCTCGTCGAGCTGCTCGCCGGTGAAGTAGCCGGGGAACACCACCGAGATCAGGTCATCGAGCAGCTCCGAAACCTCGCTGCGCGCCGGCAAGTTGCTGCCGTCGAGGTGGTTGATGTTGCCGTGCTCCCGGTACGAGTCGAGGATCCCCTCCACCACCTGCGCCAGCCGTCGTTCGTGCTCGTTCACCGGGGAACCATAGAACATCGCCCGCGCGATCCACCATCCGCCTCCGGCCGCGGCGAGCGCCAGATCGGGGTTTTTTGGCCGACTTGCACGCCCGGGTTAAGCTGCTTTCGGCGTGACGGCGTCCATACCCCTCCACATCGTGGTCCAGCAGCTGCTCCTCGGGCGCACCGAGGGGCTGGCGCCGCAACAGCTCGCCGCCTTCATCAGCGGATGGACCAGCCTGCTCGACCTGCTAAAACGTCCCGAGCTGTGCCTCCCCGACGCCCCCGACGAGGTCCAGGCCGCCCTGACCGCCCTCGCCGAGGCCATCGAGCGCGCCCAGGACACGGTCCTCGGTGACGACGAAGACGACTCGCCCTGAGCCGAGCGTCCTGCGAGAGTCTGAGAGATCCCCGAGTCCGTGCGCGCTCTCGCGCTTCCAGCGCAGTGCCGGCGATATGAGGACCACCCCGGGATCGTCCGATTCACAGGCGTGATCTTGGCGCAAAACATCTACTCCTACCGGAGACGTCAGTTTATGGTCCGTCAGGTGGGGCCTTCATTGACTTTAGTGACCGTACTATCTGTACGGAAGATTACTAAAATTTCAGTGCCTAAAAAAACAACGAAACTGTTGTCGAGCAGCGCGTAAATGCTCATTCGCCATTGGGAACTATGATGAATTGTTAGCCCTTGAGCCCATCAAAAAACTATCAAAACCTTCATCCATCTAGCGCATATTTGCACATCTGCGTTATCAGCGCGGGCCGCGAAAACAGCCAAACACGGTTCACGATGGCGCGCTCGCTGGCGCGCACGTGCGAAAGTACGAGATCTCCAGAGAGATCTCGGCGCGTGTCCGGGAACGCTGTCCGGCCGAACGTCCGATGATCGACAGCCCCCCGCCGCGTGCCGCCAATCGGCGAACCTGTGCGATCGCGCGGGCTTACGTTCACGTCGCGCGAGCGCCTGGTCGCGCAGCTCCGGAACCTCGACCGCGCGGCGTCCCGCGCGATCCGCCTCGACCCGGTCACGAACGCGGGCCTCGGCTTCGCGCGGTCAAGGCGCATGACAGAGAAACGCCCGAAGAGAAGATTGTTTGAATTACAAAACTACAGTGACCAACCAAAAACAACAGCGCGCACCCGGGAGAGGTTGCCCGGACGCGCGCTGGCGGTGTTTTGCGGCCCCGTCGGGGCTCGTCAGTGGTGGATGTTACTCGGCGGTGATCGAGGCGGAGGCGCTGGTGTTGGCCGTGGCCGAATCACCCGCGGAGGCGCTCGAACGGGGCCACTCGATGCGATGCTTGATGATGCGACGCTTGAGCGCGTGACGCGTGATGCCGAGGAGTTGAGCGGCTTCGACGATGCTCCCGGCGGTCGCAAGGGCTTCCACGCAGAGCAGTCGTTCGGCGGCGTTAAGGTTCCAGTCTTCGAGGACGAGGCGCATGGGGGCAGGATAGGAGAAAGGTCGGAGACATGAAAGAACGAAACTGTAAGCTGCCTTGACAAAAAAACTCGATTGTAACGCCAAAGTAAGCTTTCTTGGATTTGTTGAATAACTTTGTTCACATAGGTACACAACCATGCCTGCGTGTGCAATTTCGCTCCTTAAACTGTGTTTCGGGTGAGTTTATACAGCATATATTCGCGCTCAGGTGCGCATCGTTACCCTCATGAGTAAGCTAACAAAACTATCTCGCATCCAAATGGGGGTACTTAACCACGCCATGGTGGATCACCCAAGCCCCCGCCAGAGTGCTCGAGACTCCGAGAGTGCGAGTCCTAGGTTCTATTCCGGCCCGTCGCACCCGAGCGCGAGATAAGATAGGAAGCCGCGTGTCGCCAAACCCGAAGTCCAGCACCGCCACCGTGATTCACACGCTCGTCGTGGTGGGCGATCAGCTGTTGCAGGCGGCCATTGAGCGACAGCTGCAACAGGTTGGTCACGCGTCCGCGTCGGCTGCGGGCGTGCGTGAGGCGATCGATCGCTTACGCCGCGAGCCCTTCGACGTCGTGCTGTGCGAGCTGCACCCCGACGGCAGCGAGGGCACCGAGCTGCTGCAGTACATGACCAGCTACTACCCGTCGACGCCGGTGGTGGTCATCTGCGAGGCGCTGAGCCCGGAGTTTCGCGGGCAGTACGAGGGCGGCGGCGCGGTGCGCATCGTCGAGAAGCCGATCGACCTCGGCAAGCTCGTCGAGATCATCGAGGCCTGTGGACCGCACAAGGGGTTCTTCGGCAACCAGATCGAGCTCGAGTTCTTCGACTACGTGCAGATGGTCGCCGTCTCGGCGCGCGACAAGCAGCTGGTCGTCACCACCCGCGCCGGCAACGGCATCATCTGGTTCGAGCACGGCGACATCGTGCACGCCCAGTTCCACGACTTTCGCGGCGAGCAGGCCTTTTACAAGATGCTCGCGGTCGGACGCGGCACCTACCGCGAGGTGTTCTTCCGACCCCCGCCCCAGCGCACGATCGTGCGGCCGAGCATGCACCTCCTGATGGAGGCCGCGCGCCAGGCCGACGAGGGCATCCTCGGCACCACCGAGACCGTCGAGGCCGAGGAAGAGAAGCCCAAGAAGAAGAAGCCGCCGCCCGAGCCCGAGCCGAGCGAGTCGCTGTCGATGATGCGCGAGGAGGACATGAGCGAGCCGCAACGCGCCCCCGAGCCGGCGCGCACGCGGGCCCCGATGCCCAAGCCCGACCGCCCGAGCACGCCGCCGCGACCGGCGCCGGCCAGCGTCGCGCCCTCCGCCTCGACCACCGCCGGTCGCCGCCCGAGCGACAGCCGCACCGACACCAGCCGCTTCGACAACCGCTTCGACAACCGTAATCCGGGTGACAGCCAGATCGACGGCGGCCGCCCTGGCGACGGTCGTCCCGGCGACATCGACATGGCCGGCGTCGCCGACTCGGCGATGACCCGCTTCGACGAGCTGACCATGCCGTCCGACGACGACGAGATGGAAGCCGACCGCAGCCGCGGACGCGGCCCCAACGACTCGCAGGACGGCGTGCCGCAGCGGTTTCGCCGGGTCCAGACGCTCGTCGAGCGCGTGCCCGACCGCGGCACGCCGGTGTCGATGCCCGCCGTCGGCTCCCGCATCACCCCGGTGTCGATGCCCGCCGTCGGTCGCGCCACCCCGACCTCGGTCCCGGCCACGTCCGCGTCGTCATCGCGCGCCACCCCGACCTCGATGCCGGCGACCTCCGCGTCATCGTCCCGCGCCACCCCGACCTCGATGCCGGCGACCCGTGCGACGCCGACCTCGACCCCGGTGCCGCGGCCGACCGGACCCGGCCCCCGCCCGCCGCCGCGCCCCGACGCCCGCCCGATCAAGAAGGCCGCGAGCGTCGATCTGCTCGACGACCCCGAGACGCGCGACCTCATGCTCGGCCAATTCTGGCAGTTCGAGGGCGTCAACGGCGTGGCGATCATCTCCAGCACCGGCAAGGTGATCGCCGAGGACATGCGCAATAACAGCACGGTCGTGACCCTGGCCGGCTTCTACATGCGCGGCGCGGCCCGCATCGCCCGCACCCTCGGTTACAACGTGTTCGACGGGGTGATCGCCCGCGCGGCCAACGGCCAGCAGATGATCATGGTAGGGATGGGGGCGACCTCGGCGGTCCTCTCCGTCGCACCGGGCCACGACCCCGAGGTCATCCGCGACGCGATCATGGGAGTCGACACCAAGCGATGAGCTCCGAACCGAACCGTTCGCTAGTCTCGCTGCTGGAGGAGCTCGACCGGCTCCCGGGCGTGCGCGGCTCCCTGGTCGCCACCGTCGACGGCGCTTATCAGGCCAGCGAGCGCGGCGCCTTCGACAGCGCGACCGCGACCGACATCGCCAAGACCGTGCGTCGCATGGTCGTCGCCTCCGCGACCGTCGGCTCGGCGATCGAGGAGCTGCTGATCACCTTCGGCAGCGCCCGCATGATGATCGTCCCGGTCCGCGAGGAGGCCACCCTCACCATCATGCTCGAGCGCGACTCGGCCACCCCCCTGGTCCGCTCCACCCTGCAAAACCGCATCGGCGCCCTCCTCCAGCAGCTCGGCTCCGGCTCCGGCTCCGGCGAGAGCAGCATCTCCAACAACGTCGTCAGCGAGCCCGAGGACGAGGTCGACCGCCTCATGTCCGGCGAGCTCGGCCCGGTCCTGCGCGACGTCCAGGCCGTGTTCACCACCTACGTCGTCCGCGGTGGCCGCGACAGCGACGAGGCCGGCGTCCTGATGCGCGAACAAATGCGCGAGTGGCTGCTGTGCTGCAACCCCTCGCCCTACACCTTCCCGCTGCTCATCGACGGCCTCTCCCAGGTCCTCAGCGACCGCCAGGGCGAACGCACGACCTTCATGAACGACGTCCAGGCCGCCATGCGCAACTCGAAGCTGTGGGCCGGCAAGCGCTGATCAAATGCCCACGGTGCCTGTGGTCTCGGGCTCCGTCACGCGAACGCTTGACGCCGGCACGGGAATCTCGTACCACTTCGTCCCCGCGCCCAGGTAGCTCAGTCGGTAGAGCAGTGGACTGAAAATCCGCGTGTCGGCGGTTCGATTCCGTCCCTGGGCACACCCTCCTCAAAAAGAGGAAACAAGGGCCAGCACCTCCGGTGTCTGGCCCTCGTCTTTTGGTTCCATTGGTTCCACCGGTTCATCCGGTTCATCCGGTTCCACCGGTTCATCCGGTTCACTGCCCGCCGCGGACCCAGACCTCGAGCTGCGCCATGAACCCGCCCATGTCGAGCGGCTGGGCCCGACGACACACGAGCCCCGCCGAGCGTGCCGCCGCCTGCGTGACGCGCGGCAGCGGGGAGATCCACACCAGACGGCCGCCGGGGCGCAGCACGCTCGCGGCGTGCCGGAGGAAGGCGGTCAGCAGCGGTGCCACGTCGCCGCGCTGGACCCGTCGACCCATCGGCGGGTTGGTGATGATGAGGCTCACGTCCGCCGGCACGTACGTGGTCGCGTCCGCCTCGTGGAGCTCGTAACGCTCGAGCCCCGCCGCGGCGAGGTTGGCGGTCGCGGTCACCAGCGCCTTCTTGTCGAGGTCGGTGCCGACCAGACGCGCGTAGGGCCCGAGCAGCCCGCGCTCGACCAGCTCGAGCCCCGAGCCCGTGAACGGGTCCCACACGACATCATCCGGCCGCACGCCCCCGAGCATCGCCAGCGCCGCCGCGATCGTCGGGTGCGAGGCGGCTGGTACGTCGCCCACGCGATAGGCGAAGCGCGTGTCGGTCCAGCGCGGGCGCAGCTCGACCTGTAGCTCCCCGCGCCCGTCGTCGACCACGACCTCCCACGGGCTCGCGGTCGGGTCATTGATCAGATCCGGCCGCACCCGGCCGACCGCGGCGGCCACCTTCCACACCACCGCCCTGCGGTGCCCCCCGCGGGCCCACGCGAGCCGATAGCGGACCTGTCCTTTGGACCATGTCGAAAAGATCTCGCGCGCCTCGGGCCCGGTGAGCGCGGCCGTCAACGCCTCCACAAGCGCGTCGGGTCCGGCCGCCAGGCGCGTGCGCGCGAGCGGGAAGCCGAGGGTCATCAGCGTGCGCGCGCGGCCCAGGGGGCGCAGGGGGCCCGCGCTCTTGAGCCCGACCTTGCCAGGCCCGGCGACCGCGGCCGCCACGGCGGCATCGAGGCTGCTGACGAGGATGTCCTCGAGGCCAGGTCGACAGGTGGCGATCATCACCCGCGGTGCGTCCGCGACCGCGTCGTCGTCGATCGCCGCGTCGCTGGTCTCACGCCCGAGGCTGCGGCCGAGCATGATGCGGGCCCGGCCGCGCAGGCGCTGTAGCTCGGGATC
>JAYUXQ010001273.1:0-6564 GCA_043752905.1 Nannocystis sp.
CGCAGCCCGCCGATGCCGCGCGCTCCCCGGAGCACCGCTCGCGCAACGCCGCGGCGGCGTTCGTGGGCCCGATGTCCGCCGCTGTGGTGCGCGCCGCGATCGGCTTCGCTCTGCGCGACATGGCCTTTCGGACTTATGATAAGTCTGGCGACTTCTTTTGACTTCTTTTTAAGAAGCCTCAAATAAGCCGCTGCTCCTTTTTTAGGGCTTATCTTCTTTAAAAAAGAAGTTGCCATATGTCCGAAGGGGCAGCCCGCGCGACCTCCGCAACAGCGCTGGCGCCGAGCGACGCCGATGCCGCACGCTCGCCGCCACCCGGAGCTACAGCTCGCAACGCGGATCGATGGGAGCAACAGCTTCCCGCGCGGTGGCGGAGCTGCGGGCCGGCGAACACGTCCGGCGGCTCGACGCTCCCGCGCGCTCGGTGAGCGAGCGGGGCTGGCGAACATGTCCGGCGGCTCGACGCTCCCGCGCGGTGGCCGAGCTGTGCGGGCCGACAAACATGTCCCGCCCGGTGGCCGCGAGCTGCGGGCCGGCGAACATTCGCCGACCCGCGCAGCTCGGCGCCGTTGCGCAGCCGGCCTTGCTCGCGCCGCGCATGGGTTCGCAACGTTGCAATCTATGGAAACCTGCGGATCTTGGTCATCTATTGCACAGCGCCAAACGACCCACACGCCCCGCCAGACGGCCGCGAGGATCCGGGAGATCCGGGAGATCCTAACGATCGTGGAGGAAGGGCTCGCGCAGCTCGGCCACCGCGCGAGCCGCCGCGCTAGCGTCGGGCCGCCGGCCACGCGCGAGGTCGGGCCGCCGGACATGTTCGCCGCCTAGCACCTCGCGCAGCTCGGCCACCGCGCCGATGCAACACCGCGGCCGGCGCGAGCAACCCACGGGACGCGAGCAACAGCCCGCGCGTCGAGCAACGCCGGGTCGCCGCGAGCAACAGCTCGCGGACCCGAGCAACGCTGCGGCCCGCCGGTACCCGCAACAGGCCGCGCGTCGAGTAACGCCGCGCTCGCGGACCCGAGCAACGCCGCCGACGCCTGGAGCGCAGGACTACGTTCGCGGGCGCGCTCGGTTGCCTTGTTCAGCGCGACCTCCTCCGCTGCGCCCGGAGGTCATCATGCGCCGACGAACACGAGCCTTGCAGCTTCTTTTCAGTGCGAGCCTGTTGCTGGGGTGCAAGAACCCTGAGCCAGCGGACGGAAAGCTCGTGGACGTGGAGTGTGGCGCGCACACAAAGTGCCCGTCCGGCTACGAGTGCAACTACGGGGGGAAGGATTCCAACAACCCGAAGGTCACCGGCCTGTGCGAATACGTAACGTGCGGGTTGACGGACCTATGCAAGAAACCACACCCGGAATGTCCGCTGAAGGAGGAGACGGCGATGTGCGACAAGTTCGACAACGACCACTATTGCGAGTGCATAAGGCCCAGCTCGCAAGATGTGCCGACAGGGGGCACCGGGCCCGGGGACCCGACCCCGACCACCGGGGACAAGCCGTAGGTGCTGCGCCCGACATGGATGGTCGCGTGGACGGTGCTTGCTTGCGCGTGCGCGCGCGACGAAGCGGCGCGCTATAAACTCGACGGCCTCGTTGTGGTGGAAGACTTCGACGAGCCGATCTGCGCCGGTACGTTCGCATACTTCGAGCGGCGCCTGAGTGCGCTCGAGCGGGCGACGGGACTGCCCCGCGACCCGCTCGGGTTGATCTTCTACTGGATCTACCAACGCGACGAGATCCCCGCGCAGTGCGGCGAGCTTGCCGGCGGCTGCGCCTTCGGTCGAGAATTCCATAGTCAGCTTTGGTCCTTCAGCCACGAGCTTGTGCATGCGCACCTGGACCGGCTCGGCAGCCCGCGGGTGTGGCTCAGCGAAGGTATGGCATCCATGCTCGCGGAGGACCTCCGCGGCGAGCCCGATCCCGACGTCACCCCCTCCGACATGCTGCGGATCGAAGATCCGCGAGGAGTCAACTACACCGCCGCTGCCGCGTTCACGCTCTACCTGCGGGACAGGTACGGCATGCCACAGCTTCTCGACTACTACGCGGCCACGGCCGGGGCCGACGTGGACAGCTCTGTGGCTGCCTTCCGCGACATCTTCGGCGATGACTTCTCGGCCGCGGAAGCGGACTACCTGGCGAGCGACATGTCCACACCGATCGGCTTTCCCGACTGCGACGTCGCGGACGTTGCGTGGAGCGGCGACACGTGGAGTCACAGCTTTGTCTTGTCCTGTGACGATCCGGCGACCGTTGGCCCACAGCAAGACCTCGACGATCCAGAGCGTTCGCTTCTCTGGTCGGGCGTGACGATGACGGCCCCCGCGGGCTGGTTCAGGTTTAGCCTCGACGCGTCCGGGCCGGCATGGCTTACCATCGTGCGTTGCGACCGCCCCGAGGCTCTGTACTTGTGGGTCGATCAACCGCAGGTCAACGCCTACCTAGACGGTGGGCACTACCTTGTCTCCGCCAACGCTTACGCCGACCTGGACACGAGCGCCACCGTCACGGCTCGCCGGCTCGTCGGGGCGCCAGACTTCGCCACCCTGCACGACGGCCCTCCCCTTGGCTTCGTCAGCCATCAGGCGGGGGACCCCAGGCACGATTAGCGGCACCGCGTGGGCACTGGTCGCACCGCGGGCAATTTCGAGCTGACAGCGGGTGTGGCCGGGGCTAGGCTTGTGGGGCGATGCGCACGCCCATCCTTGCCGCCCTGACCCTCGCCGCCGCCTGCGGGGATGCGACCTCGCCCGGGTTCTCGAGCGGGCCGGCGATCACGAGCGTGTCGGCGTCGACGAGCGGCAGCTCGACCGGCGCCGACACGACGTCCACCGGGCCGGCGGACGACTCGGCCGGTAGCACCGCGGGCTCGAGCTCCGGCACAGGCGCGGCGACGCTGGACGTCGGGACCGTGATGGACTTTGGTCCTGTCCAGCCGCCCGGCTGCAAGGGCAAGGTGGACCTGCTGTTCGTGATCTCGCGCCAGGGCACGATGATCACCGAGCAGACGCAGCTCCTCGCCAGCTTCCCGGGCTTCATCGAAACGATCGAGCAGAAGCTCGAGGGCTTCGACGTCCACATCATGACTGCCAACCCGGACGGCGACTGGCCGGGCGACGTCTGCCAGTACCAGGGCGGTTGCAAGGCTCACTGGCCGTCATGCACCGACCCGCCCGATGGGTACAACTGCGAGACGTTCCCCGACATGGTAACCAAGTGCGACAGGCAACTCGGCGCCGGGCTGATCTTCAACGCGAGCGCTGGCGCGGCGAACGAGCTGTGCGACCTGCAAGGCGGCAAGCGCTACATCATGAGCGGTCAGCCGGACATGCCCGGCGCCTTCGAGTGCATCGCCAAGGTAGGCATGTCCGGCGGCGCCGCGGCGATGGGCGACGCCATGATCGCCGCGCTGTCCCCGGCGCTCAACGGCGCGGGCGGCTGCAACGAGGGCTTCTTGCGCAAGGAAGCGCTGCTCGTCGTCGCGTTGATCACGGATTTTCACGACGAAACATCAAAGTCGTACGCGAAGCAGCAGTACGAGGCGATCGTCGCGGCCAAGGGGGATCCGAACGCCGTCGTCATGCTCGCGGTCGTGCCGAACGCGCCGGGGGCGTTTGAGCCCGCGGAAGCCTGTGACTACGAAGGGGGAGACTCGTACGGCATCTTCGAGGACCTGCTGTCGCGGTTCCCCTACAAAGTGTTCGGTGACACCTGTACGCCGAGCTTCGCGCCGTTCTTCGACCAAGCTGCGGACAAGATCAGCGAGGCGTGCGGGAGCTTCATCCCGCAGTGACCTCGTAGCGGGCCCGCGGTGCGAGCTACCCGTGGATCCGTGTGACGCGGGCCTGCGGCTCGCCGTTGACGGTGATATAGCCGACCGGGAAGATGCGATCGAAGGTGTCGCGGGCGATGCCGAGGGCCTCGGAGGGACCGACGCCCGGGTACCAGTGTTGGAACAGGACCGCGTCGGGCGGGCCGACCATGCGACCGAACACGTAGCCGCGCAGCTTGCCGTTCTGCGTAACCGCGGCCGAGACGAGCGCTCGCCCCTGACCGTCGAACGCGACGTCGCTGCCGTAGGCGAGGCCGCTGTTGTCGGCCTCGTGCTCGTGCCACGTACGCACGCCGTCGACGCTGAAGAGGGACGTCTCTATCCGATACGTCGTACAGGTCTTGTCGCACACGTAACCAGTCACTAGCACCCCCTCGGGATGCAGCGTCGCGCCGAAGAGTGCGCTTTGGAGCCAGCCAGGGGCCGTGGGGACCACAATCACGGAACCGGCGAGCTTGCCGGTGTGCAGGTTCATCGGCACGAGGACCCCGCGCAGGTAGAAAGCCGGGTCCTTCTGTCCGGCGTCGTGCTGCCCCTTGCTCATGCCGACGATCCAGGCGACGTCGCCGTCGATCACGACGTCGCTGGCGATATCCCCGAAGCTGTGCACGGGGAAAAGGTCCGGGACGTAGTCGTACGTCTGGTCGAGCGTCTGCTCGCTCGTGGGTTCGACGCGCCAGTATGCGAAGTCCCAGTCGCCCATGACTCCGGCGACACCCACCGCGAAGCAGGCCCCTTCTGCGTCCGCCGCGAGCGCGCGGACCACCTGCCCAGAGGTTCCCAGGGCTTCGATCCCCACCGCCTGGCCGTCCGCGTCGAGCAGGGCGATCCGCGGCCGACTGTCCTTCATCGGCTCGCGCACGTTCATCGCAACCCACATGCGCCCGTCCGGCAACACGGCGACGTCGACGGCGGCGCCCTCGCGGGTGTCGAGCGTGATCGTCTTCTCGGGCCAAAGCTCCGCGCCGGTAGTGGCGGAGCGCTTGCGGATCGTTGGCCTCGGCACGCCGCCGATCACGGTCTGCCCGACCTCGATCAAGTCTCCGGTGGGCGTGACAGCCACGCGGTTTGTGCGGCTGGCCACGGGCCCGGCCTGCGACCATGCCGGGGTGCCCGGCTCGGGCGTCGACACGTCGAACATGGCCGGCTTGCGGTCCTCGTACTTGCCTTGCGTGGCGATGACCTCGACCGCGTGCGAGCCGTTGTCGATCGCGCCGTGGATCGCCAGCGAGCCGGTGAACAGCCCCTCGCCCGACGCGATCAGCTCGCCCGCGTCGGCGCCATCGAGTTTGACGAATACCGATCCGGTGTGCTCGGCCTGGACGGCGAGCGCCACCGGGCCGGCGACGTAGACGTTCGCCGGCAGCTCGATTGATACGATCTCCGGCTTGTCCGGCTCGCCGACCGGCGGGCTGTCGCCCGTGTCGGTCGCGTCGGTCGCGGTGTCGGTCACGGTGTCGGTCGGCGGGGCCATGTCCGTGCTGTCGCTGTCGGTCGCGGACACGCCTGCGCTCTCGCTGCCGATCGTGCCCGTGCTCTCGGACTCCGTGTCGTCGGTCGTGGTCCCCAGGTGGCCGCTCGAGCCGCTGCCGTTGCTCGCGAACTTCTCCTGTTGCTCATAAAAGATCTCGGCCTCGGGCATCTGACAGCCCGCGAGGATGGTGAAGGCGACGAGTGACGGACGGCGCATGGCAGGGAAGACTTTAGCGGCCCGAACGAATTCGCGCATCATGATTAAAACCTCCCCTGGAGAACCAGGCCGCCGATCCCCCGACCGGCCCACGGCGCGACTGCTACGCGGTTCGGTCGCCTTCCGGTCGCCAGGAGTACCGCGCCAGCCACGACGAGCGCTGCGCCGGTCACCCCAAGAGCGACTGCCCCCGCCGTCGTGGCAGCGTAGCGGTCGGACAGTACCGCGACCCTCGCAGTCTCCGCAGCCGTCGCAGGACGCCCCTTCGTCTCGGCGCTGATGCCCGCGACCTCCTCGCGCCCGTCGCCGCGGTAGGCCAGGAGCCCGGCCACCGGCGCGAACAACAGGAGGCCGGGGACCAGCGTCCCCAGCCCGGCCCGGAAGCGGCGGCGATCGGCGCGGTCGACCGGCGGCGGAGCGGAGCGGGGCGTCGGCGGCTCGGACGGCCCGACGATGACCTCGCCGCGGCCGATGGCGGCCCCGTCCAGCGGCGGGCCGTCTGTCTCGGCCCCGTCCGGCGGGGCGTTCGCCTCGTCATGGGGCGCCGCGTCCTCGCAAGCCTTCGCACCGATCTTGCCCTGCGCCTCCTGCCGAAAGCGCCTGGCCGCAGTCTGGAGACCCGATCGCACCCCGTCGCGCGCGAGCACGACGTCGGCAGCGGTGAGCAGGCGGCACATGTGTAACGCCTCACCCGTGCGGCCGTAGGCGGCCCGACGCCCCTGCGCGGCGAGCGTCAGCAAGTCTTCCGTGTCGTCGTCGTCGACGGCATGGCGCAGCTTCCCCTCCGCGATCTCCGTGGCCGCGACGAGCCGCTCGAGAGGCGGGAGCGAGGCCGAGAGCGCCGGATCGCCAGCGGCGATCTCGGTGTAGAGCGCATCGTTGTCTGCGGTGGGCGACAGCGGCGATGCTGCAGGGCCGGGCGCCGCGAGGGCCAGGGCAAGCAGCGAGACGAGGGCGGGCATGGTCTTCTTGTATCGCACTGGCGGGGCGGCTGGAAGATCCCAGGGCACGCGGGGGGGACCTCTCGGCGCAGGCTT
>JAYUXQ010001274.1:0-2633 GCA_043752905.1 Nannocystis sp.
CGCAGCTCCGGTGACCCCGACCCGCTGCTCGCCGTCGTGTATCACAACCTCGCCAACATCGACCTCGAGCGCGGCGACCTCGAGGCCGCCGAGGAGAACTCGACCCGCGCACACGCGCTGTTCATCGCGCTGCTCGGTCAACGTCACCCGCTCGTGGCCCACCCGCTCGCCGGCCTCGGCGACGTCGCGATCAAGCGCGGCAAGCTCGACAACCTCGTGATCGCCGAGAAGCACTACCGCGAGGCGCTCGCGCTGATGGAAGCCGGCCACGGCCTCGAACACCCATACCTGTTGCACCCGCTGACCGGGCTCGGTCGCGTCGCGGCGCGCCAGGGTGACGCGGCGGGGGCCCGCCGTCGCTTCGACCGCGTGGTCGCGATCGCCGAGCGCAACGAGTACATGCATCCGCTGCTCGGCGAGGCGCTCGAGGAGCTCGGCGAGCTGACCGCGGCCGACGGCGACGAGACGAAGGCGCTGGCCTCGTTCGAGCGCGCGGTGCAGGTGTACGGCGAGGACCACAAGCTCCAGGCCTCGGCGATCACGCGAGCGGGCGCGATGGTCAGCAAGTTCAAGGATCCAGCGCCGGCGATCGCGTGGTTCGAGCGCATCGTCGCCAGCCAGCCAGGCCCCATGACAGATGCTCCGACGCGCCTGGCTGCTGCCCTCGCGCTCGCCCCCCTGTACGCCGGGAGCGACCGGGCCGGCCCGGTCTGCGAGCAGCTGCGCGAGGTCGAGGCCGCGCTGCCCGTGGTCGACGATCGCCGCGAGCGCGTCGCTACGGCCCTGAAGTCCTGCGCGCCACGCTAGTCCGTGTTCGCGGGATCGCGGCGCCGCCAGATCTCGACCTTGCCGACGATGATCCGGCGGTCGCGCTCGTAGTGTGCGGCGAGGAAGTGACGCAGCGCGACGAACTGCTCGCGTGGGACACTCCCGCCGAGCACGATAAAGACTGGTCGCGCCACATCGAGGTCGCCCAGCAGGCGAGCCGCGTGCGGACTGTCGGGCAGCAGCGTCACCGGCGTGCTCGGCCGCCGCCAGGTGTCGTCATCGAAGCGCGTCAACAACCCCGGGGTCTTGTAGATCGGGCTCGCCGACAGCCGGCCACTGTACGCGTATACGCCCCACAGGTGCCACCCCCACACCCAGATGCGCGCGCCGGGCTCGCTGTTTCTGGCGATGTGTTCGCCGAGCTTGCGCGCCCCGTCATCGTGCGGGCGCGCCCGATCGACACGGGTCGCATGCACGATCATACCGGCCCGCGCGACCAACAGCGCCAGCAACGGCGCCGCGACCCAGCGCCACACACCACGCCGCCAGAACTCCGCGCCGAGGATCCCCCACGGGGCGGCCGCCAGCAGACACAGGGGCGGCAGCGCGGCCAAGAAGTAGCCCTTGTAAAAGCGCAGACCGACCGCCGCCCCGGCGATCGCCGCGAGCGCCCAGATCCACAGCAGCCGCGTGGTCGCACTCGATACCCCGCGCGGACGGGCGGCGGCGGCGAACACCGCGAGCATCAGCGGCAGCGCCAGAAAGAACACCGTCGCGGCCAGCCCCTCCCACGCCGCGAGATGCAAGGGTGTGTCGGCGTGATGCCCGATGTACGACAGCCCCCAGTTGGCCCCGGCATAGCTCGCAAGCAACGCGCCGAGCTGGCCATGCGCGAGGTAATGCAGCCCGATCGGCGCATGTGCAGCGAAAAATCCGAGCAGCACCCACGCACCCGCGCGAAGATCCCACTTGCCCGCGGAGCGCAGCGCGTGCGCCATCACGGGGATCAGCACGATCCCCGCGGGTTGTTTGCACAGGGTCGCCATGCCGCACAGCACTCCAGCCGCCATCCACGACATGCCCGAAGGGGCAGGTCGGCCACGACGCCCGACCGCGACCGCGACCGCGGCGATCTGCGGGAGCAGGGCCCAGGTGACGTAGTTGGCGTCCATGCTGTCGAGCTGCGCATCATGCAAGGCGAACACGGCCCCGCAGGCGAGGGCAGCGCCGCGACCCCACAGCCGCCACGCGAGCGCCATCACGAGGATGAGTGAGCCGAGCGCGACGAGATTGGCCACCAGCTGCAACGCCGCGATATCGGTGCCCGCGGGCCCGGCGACCAGCGCCGCGATATAAAAACTCCCCGGCGCCTTCCACTCGACGCTGTCGACGTAGGGCAGCCCGCCGCTGCGTAGCAACATCGAATTATAAAGAATGCCGCCGACGTCATGCGAGGCGAACCGCCCCTGCGTGAGTCCGGGCCAGCGGATCGACGCCGAGCCCGCGATGACCGCCAGCATCCCCGCGTACATCAGTGTCGCGGAGGTCCCGCTACGTGCGCTCGCATGCACCTCGCGGAGCATACGCCGTGAGCGTGGCGCGGTGCTACGATGCCGCGTGCGCCACGCTGCTGCTCGCCGCCGCCTGCTGCTCGCCGCCGCCTGCCGATCGCCGACCTCGCAGCGCCGATGAGGACGCGGCGCGTACTCCCGCTGGCGCCCAGCGAGGCGCCCCAACCCCGGCACGCCGTATGACCAGCCACGTCGAGGCCCTCATGGGGCCTCGTCGTTGAGTGACGCGAGCGGCCCGATCATTACAAACCGCCGCACCGCGATCTCGCGTCCCCAGGCGGCCGCCGCGCTGCC
>JAYUXQ010001275.1:0-2633 GCA_043752905.1 Nannocystis sp.
CGTGACCGACTTTCGCAGCCGCGTCGACCGCCTGCCGGTGCTCGGGCTCGGGGTGTCGACGGAGTACGGGGCGAGCCTCGCCGCGGGGGCGCTCGACCCGATGCAGCTGCGCCGCGAGCACCCGGCGTACGCTGGCTTTCTCGAGGTCGGCGTCGAGCTCATCAAGGGTCTCGACGCGCCGGCGCGGGCGTGGGCGGCCGCCGGTGCGCCGACGACGTACCACTTCCTCGACATCAACCTCGACGAGCCCGAGGACCTCGATCCGGCGTGGCTCGCGGGGGTGAGGGTGCTGTGCGCCGAGCTCCGGCCGGCGTGGTTGTGCGGCGACGCGGGGCTGTGGCACTTCGGCCGCCGCGACCGCGGGCACATGTTGCTGTTGCCGCCGGTGTTGATCGCCGAGGCGGTCGCGCCGATGGCCGCGGGCATCATGGCGTTACGCGCCGCGACCGGCCTCGAGGTGTTGCCCGAGAACCCGCCGGGGACGGCCTTCGTCGGCGACCTGCACCTGCTCGAGTTCTTCGCGCGGGTCGCCGAGGCCGCCGACACCGGGCTGCTCCTCGACTGCGCGCACCTGGCGATGTATCAGCGCCTGACCGGGCGCGCGCCGCTCGATGGTCTCGATCACGTGCCATGGGACCGGGTGATCGAGCTGCACGTCGCGGGCGGACGCGAGCGCGAGGAGGACGGGTTCGCGTGGGTCGAGGACGAGCACGGCCCTGCCCTGTTGCCGGACACGTGGGCGATCGCGCAGGCGGCCCTGCGGCGCGCGGGCAACTTGCGGGCAGTCGTCGTCGAGTGCGAGCGCAACCCGATCCCGGCCGTGTTGCCGCTGTTCGCGGCGGTGGCCGCCGAGCTGCCGGCGCACATGCGTGCTGTCTCTCCGGACAGGTCGGGAATTTTGTGAACCCGCGGGCGATCCAGCGGGCGGTCGTCCGCATGATGTACGACCCGGGCTTCGTCGCCGCGGTGCACGGCGCACGCGCGGTGCCCGGGCTCGACGAGGACGAGCGCACGCTGTTGCGGCAGGTCGACCGCCGCGCCTTCGCCACCGACCGGTTCCGGCGCGCGCGGGCGGTGCATGCGATCGTCGACGAGTATCCGGCGAGCGCCGCCGCGATCGGCCTCGCCGCGGTCGAGGCGTTCCTCGGATCGCGCGAGTTCGAGTCGGTGCTCGCCGGTCGGGGCGCGATGGCCCTGGCTTTTGGGACATGGCTCTCAGACCAGGTCGGCGGCGTGGGTCGCATCGAGGCGGTGATGGCCGGCCTGCGCCGCCCGGAGCCGCTGTCCCCTGCCCCCGGGACCTTGCGCTGCGCGCCGAGCCTCGCGCCGCTGACGGCTCCGGCGGGCAGCCTGGCCTGGTACGAGGCGACGATCGCGTGGCTCGGGCCGGAACCACTGCGGACCCTCGCCGGTCAGGCGCCGCGTCCGGGGGTGCCGCGGCGCTCCCCGGTGCGCAAGCGCCAGGCCGACGAGCACCTGCTGATCGAGCTGCGCGCGGATGGCGGTATGTCTCTCGGGACAGCCAGCGAGCCGCTCGTGCGCCTGCTTCGTCATGCTGCCGCGCCGCGCTCGCGTGCGGCGCTGACGGCCGAGGCGGTGGCCCGTGGCGCGACCACGCAGGAGGCGCCCGCGTTGCTGGATGGCCTCGTCGCGGACGGCCTTCTCGTGACCGGGTGAGCCACGCTATCGCGGCGGGCGAGCAGCCGCCGGTAATTCATTCCACTCGAGGTAATTCTGGGCCATGTCGTACTCGAAGAAGGCCATGCGGTGGGTATCGATGACCTTGCGCAGGAGCTGCTTGGCGTCGCCGGGGTCGCTACGCCAGCGGCGCAGGGCCTCGTAAAAGTAGGCCTCGGCCTGTTCGCCGGAGTCGGTCGCGCCACGCAGCAGCTCGTCGAAGGACAGCTTGCCCTGCGCGTGGCGGGCGAGCTTGCCTTGCCAGGAGTTGTCGGCGAAGGCTTGCAGGTACGCCTCCACGGCGGGGTCTTGCGGCTTGTTCTGGCGCAGGGCGAGCTCGTGCAGCCACAGGCTGAAGTAGAGCTTGAGCGATCCACGGACCTCGTCGCGCGGGAGGGCCTGGCGGAAGATCTCGAGGGCGAGCTCGTAGTAGCCGTGGTTGACGACGAACAGCATGGGCTCGGCGTAGGCCTCGGCGCGATCGGGGGTGACGGACATCGCCTGGCGAAAGTCGTCGGCGCCCTGCTCGGGGTCGCCGAGGTAGAACAGCAGCTTGCCGCGCTCGATGAGGCGGTCGCTGCGTTCACGGGCGCCCAGGGCCGGGTAGCCGATCAGCTTGTTGAGCTGACGCAGGGCGGTGGTGAATTGGGTGCGGGCCTCGGCCTCGTCGCCCTGGCGGCGGCGGATCTGGGCCAGCGCGGTGCGGGCCTGGGTCTCCCAGCGCAGGCGGGTGCGCTGGTCGGCGAAGGGTAGGCCGAGGATCGCCTCGTAGTGCCGTGCAGCCTCGGTTTTTTGGCCGCTCTTGGCCTCGATCGTGGCGAGCAGGTCGAGGGCCTCGGCGACGGGCTCGCGGGTGACGCTCTTGCCGAGCAGGTGCTTGGCCTCGTCGACGCGGCCGAGCTCGTAGAGGCCCTGGGCGACGGTGTAGTAGGCCTCGGAGAGGCCGGGGCGGATCG
>JAYUXQ010001276.1:0-2632 GCA_043752905.1 Nannocystis sp.
CGATAAAGTCCAGTCGCGCGCGCGGCACGGCCAACCCTGGCGGGGCCCCTACCCCCCGCAGGCGCGTCTCCACGGCCCGATACGCGTCCGCCAGCACCTCCTCGAGCTCGGGCCGATGGGCGGTGAGTGCCCGGTCGACCGCCTCGAGAAAACCATCGGGGTCGTCGTCGTACCCATAAAACACCCCCTGGATCCCGACCTGCTCGGCGAACCAGCCGGCCTCGGCCTCGACCTCGAGATACGCGCACGACACCACGCAGCAGCTCAGCTCCTCCCACAAGATCCGCCGATGCGCCGCGCTCGTCAGGTCGTAGGGGATCTGCCCGTAGTCGATGCCGTGATCGTCGGCGAGGCGCCCGGCCTGCAACACGTGCACGAGCTCGTGCAAGAGGTTCGGCAGACCCGCGGCGGCGATGATGAACGGGGCCGCGCCCGGGTCGCCGGGCCGACGACTGCGCACGAGGTTGTCGTCCTCCGTGTGGATCACGACCTCGGCGCCCATGTCCGCGAGGATGCGCGCGGCGTACGGCAGCAGCGGGCGACTCGCGTCGGGGTGGCCTCGCTCGACGTGCATCCGCGGGTTCTAGCACCTCATGTGGGCGCCGGGCGCCCGACCGGGCTCACTTGATGCTCTTCACCCAGTTGATCATCAAGCACAGCTTGTCGTCGCTGAGCTGGCTGCCGCCGAGCGGCATCTGTTTGCCGCCGCCGCCAGGAACCTTGTCCTGCTGGCCATGCAGTTTATAAAGAATGTAGCTGGCGTCGATGTTGCCCGGGGTGATGCGCTTCATGTCGGCGTTCGTGGCGTCGACGTTGACCGTCACGGCCTTGAAGCTCGCCGCGTCCGAGAATTGCAGGCCGCCCGAGCCGCCGCCGTGGCAGCCGCAGTTGTCCATGATCGCGCCGGCAAACGCCGCGTCGACGCCGACCATCGCCGGGGCGCAGTTCGCCGGATCGAGCGTGACCTGGTTGCCAGGCTCGCACACGCCGCCGTTGCAGTTGCCGCCGATGCAGTCGCCGCCGCCGTTGCAGGCCTCGCCGTCAGCGCAGGGCGTGCAGCTGCCACCGCAGTCGAGGTCCGACTCGTCGCCGTTCTTCATGTTGTCGTCGCAGGTCGGACCCCTGCCGCCCTGCGTGCACTGGCTCGTGCAACCGTCAGTGTCGTCGGTGTTGCCGTCGTCGCACTCCTCGGTGCCTGCCCACACGAGGAGGTCGCCGCACACCGCCGACTGGCAGGTGTTGAGGCAAGCGTCGGTGTCGACCTCGTTGCCGTCGTCGCAGGTCTCGCCGATGTCGAGCGAGCCGTCGCCGCAGGTGGTCGGCGCGCATTCGTTCGAGCACCCGTCGTCATCGATGTCGTTGCCGTCGTCGCAGCCCTCGCCCTTGCCGAGCTGATGGTCACCACAGACCTGCAGCTTGCAACCGACCGTGCACGCATCGCTGTAGTCGACGTTGGCGTCGTCACACTCCTCGACGCCGGTGTGCACCCAGCCGTCACCGCAGTTGGCCTTGGTGCAGATCGAGGTGCAGTCGCTCTGGTTCGAATTGGCCGCACCGGCGTCGCAGTCCTCGTCGGCGTCGACCTTGCCGTCGCCGCAGTTGGGCGACGCGTCGGTCGGGTCCGCCGTCGGGTCGGTGGGGGAAGTCGTCGAGGTCGGGTCGGGGTCGGTCGCCCCGTCGGTCGAGTCGGTCGAGTCGGCCGAGCCGGCCGAGCCGGCCGAGCCGGTCGCCGGCGTGTCGCTACCGGACGTTTCGGGGTCACTCGTGGCGTTGCCGTCGTGGGCGCAGGCGAGCGTGGTCAGGCACAACAGGGAGAGAGACAGGACGGGCAGGCGCATGCGAGGACTCCGAGAACGAAGTCTGAAGCATGCCCGCGCGGCGCGAAATCGCCAAGCGCGAAAGCATATACCCGGCGAAAGTTCGGCCGATCTTTCAGAAGCGCAGCACGAAGCCGACCCGGAAGCTGCGGCGATCGGCCTGTACGTCGGCCGCGAGGCGCTTCTGCTGCATTTTGCCGACCGTCAACATGGCGATGCCGCCGGCCAGCAACAGCCCGCCCGGGACCGCGAGCGCCGCGGTGGCCCGCTGGCGACCGCCAAAGGTGCAACCATTGCCGGCAGGATCGCCGCGGTTGTTGCAGGGCGTCGCGCCGGTCTCGGGGTCGTTGACCTTCGCCTGACTCATGGCGATCGATCCGATCGCCAGCACGCCACCGACGGCCATGAACACGATCCCGCTGCGAACCCAGTGGCGCGCCCGGATCGCCTCGGGGCTGTCCACCAAGGGGTCGTAGGGCAGCTCGGCGATCTCGCTGTCGTCGATCGGACCCTCGGTCTGCGGGGTCATCGGCGGCGGAAGGATCGGCGCCGGCACGACGGCCTGCGGGCGCTCCTCGGGGACATGACGATCCGCGGCCGGCGTATCGACGTTCGGGACCGGCACGATCGGCGCAGGTCCAGCGTCCGACGTGGCCCCGGAGGATCGCGCCGAGGGTGACGGGGCTGGCTGTGTGCCGGGCTCCGGCGATGCGTCGGAGGGCGAACCTTCCGGGCCGCTGTACCCGCGCACGTCCGGTGGCGAGACCTGTGCGGCGCCCGGCGGCGCAGCCAGTGCGAGGGCGACGAAGATGCGC
>JAYUXQ010001277.1:0-2632 GCA_043752905.1 Nannocystis sp.
GCTGTCAGAGGGCGGCGAACATCGGGAACTCAGGCGCCGGTGACGATCTGGATGTTGAACATGGGGGTCTGCAGCGCGCCCCACAGGCGCAGCCAGACCAGCATGTAGGCCTCGGTCGCGCGGGCCCCGGTGATGTCGCCGAGGTCGACGACCTTTTGCCAGCCGAAGCCCTCGGTCAAGATCGTGCGGACGCGGGCCCTGGCGTCGGCGTCGTTGCCGGCGAGGAAGGTGACGTGCTCGCCCGGCACGCGCGACGGGTCGACCATGATCGGGGCGCCGATCGTGTTGAGCGCCTTCACCACGTGCGACCGCGGGAAGGCGCGCTGGACCTGCTCGCCCAGCGAGTCGTCGCCGACGACGAACAGACGCGGGGGGAAGCCGCGCGAGAAGTCGAGCGGGTTGGTGGTGTCGACGATGGTCTTGCCGGCGAGCGCGTCCTCGCCAGCGGCGGTCAGCGCCTCGACAGCGGCGGACCCGAGGGTGCACAGGAACACCAGCTCGGCGCCAGCGACGGCGTCGGCGAAGCTGCCCTGGGTCGCGCGGTCGCCGGCGCCTTGCACCCAGGCGACCGCCTTCGTGTTGTCGCGCGTACGCGAGCCCATGTGGACGTGGTGGCCGAGAGCGACGAGCTTGTCTGCGAGGGTTACGCCGACAGTTCCAGTGCCGAGGACTGCGATCTTCATGCAGCCCACTGTGGACGTGAACCCTGACGGCGTCGATGGTGGCGGCGTTGAAGCATCGTCAACTTCATGTCAACGATGGTCCGTGTCCGCGCCTGCGCGCGGCGACTGCTGGTATAGTCGCGCGGCCATGCCGACCCTCATGACTCACCACTCCTGGAAGCTGGTCGCGCTGCTCCTGGCGACCGCGCTCGCGTGCGGCAGCGAGCCCGCGGGCACGACGACGGACGCGAACACCGGCGATGCGGGCACGGGTGGCACGCAGACCTCCGGTACGCCGGGGACGACGGGCGACGCGCCGACCTCGACCACGGACGCGGTGACTTCGAGCAGCGGGACCACCGGCGCAACGACGACGGTGGAGACGGGCAGCACGGGAGATGGCAGCGACACCGAGCCTGTGGGCACGACCACCGACGTGGACACGACCGGCGCCGTCGATCCCGGGACCACCGGGACCACCGGGACCACCGGGACGGGCGAGGGCACGACGGGCGAGGGCAGCGACACGATCGCGGAGAGCACCGGCGACGCGAGCACGGGCACGACCGGCACTGGCGGGGACGACGGGCTCGGCGAGATTATGGGCGACTGCGGGCTCATCGACGCGATGGAGGTCGAGTCGCCGGCGCCCTTCCTGTTCAACAGCGAGATCGACTTCGGGGTCATCGGCTACGACTACGATCTGCTGACCCCCGGCGGCCAGCAGATCGCAGACGAGGGGGGGCTCAACGACGGCTCGCTCAAGTCCGAGATCATCGCCTACGAGGTGCTCGCGCGCTGCGACATGGCAGCGCTGCTCAAGACCGAGGCCAAGATCATCTATAAAGATCCGATGGGTAAAAAGACCGACCTGCTGGTCCAGCTCGCCAGCCACAAGGTCGGCGTCAGCGTCGTGCGTGCGGTCGGCTTCCCGAAAAACGACCCGTACACGGTCGCGCAGGCGGACACGATCCTCAAAAAGAAGCTCTCCGACATCAAGATCAGCTCCGCCAACGTGGCGCCCGAGGACGCGTGGATCAAGCAGATCCTCAGCGTGGTCGCATACGGGCCGATGCACGCCGAGAGCATCGTGACCGCGTACCAGGCGCTCGACCCGATGCTCAAGGCCGACACGATCCTCGTCATCAGCGTCACCAACGGCGACGACACCTTCATCTACAACTGAGGCCGGCGTGCGGGCCCCCAGACGGGCGGTGTCCCGGGTCTGAGGGGCGTGGTACGTGCACCGCAACGTCGTCGAGGTGGTCGACAGCCACCCGCAAGTGACGGACGTTCGCGCAGCCGCGGTCGGCGGATGGACATGGCAGCGGCGGCCCGCCTGGCACTCGAGGTGGAGCGCGCACCTCACCTGGCGATCGCGGCGGCACGCGAGGGCACGCGAGCTGGTCGCGTCAGCGATGACGCCAGCCGGTGATGGTGCTGTGCAAGGCCGGTTTCGTGCGATAAGCTGGGTCAGTCGCTCGACGCCCCTCCGATGCAACCCGCCCGACCACCCTGGATCAAGCAACTGAAGCTGGATGGCTTTCTGTCCTTTGGTCCTGGGCCGAATGTCCTCGATCTCGGCAACCTCAACATCGTGATCGGGCCGAACGGAGCCGGCAAGTCGAATCTGGTGGAGGCGTTCTCCGTACTGCGCGCCGCGCCGCACGACCTGCCGACGCCGATCCGAACGGGCGGTGGGGTGAGGGAGTGGCTCTGGCGGGGCACGCCACCGGCCGTGCAGGCCACGCTGGAGCTCGTGCTCGCGGAGGGTCTCGTGGCCAAAGATCGACGGTCTCCGTCACTGCGGTACTCGCTCACGTTCGGCGCCCAGGGGGACAGCTTCGTGGTACTGGACGAGCGCCTCGAGGACTCCGAAACGTCGCCGGGCAAGCCGAAACCATACTTTTACTTCGGCTATGAGCAGGGTCGCGCAGTGCTCAACATAGCGAGTGGGCGACGCGAGCTTC
>JAYUXQ010001278.1:0-2631 GCA_043752905.1 Nannocystis sp.
ATGGCGAAGAACGAGCGCGAGGCGCTCGGCTACGTGCTCGAGCTGAAGCAGACGCAGGAGGCGCTCAAGGCGGAGGAGCAGGCGGTCGAGGCCGGCAGCGTCGAGCAGCGCGACATCCAGGCCAGCGCCGACAAGGTGTACGCCAAGCTCGCGGAGCACTCGACCCACGTGCTGCTGTACGGGTCGGCCGAGGAGCGCTACGCCCGCCTCAAGGAGAACACGCGCAAGCTGGCGGAGACGATCCGCAACCTGGCCAACGACATCCAGCAGTACACGACGGCGGCGTCGATCAAGCTCGACATGGCGTCGGCGCAGATCCAGGCGATCGGGCGCGCAGCCGACGCCTCGGCCGTGATGCTGGAGATGAAGCGCAGCCTCGACGTGATGACGGAGTCGATGAACGTGACCACGCAGTTCGTCAGCGACACGCAGATCTTTTTTCGCACGAACCTCGATACGCTGATCAAGGACCTCGACACCTTCGACGAGACGACCACCATGGTCCTCGACACGAACCTCAAGAAGTCCCGCGAGGTCGAGGAGGCCCGCATCAAGGCCGCCATCGAGAAGGCGACCCAGCGCCAGCAAGGCGCCGCGCCCGCGCCCGTCGGCGCCTGAGCGCTCCCGGAAGCAGTCCCGTGTCGATCGTCGCCCTGCACACGCAGGCGCTGGTCTCGCCGGAGGCCGACGTCTACCTCGATCTCCTGGGTCGGGCGTTGCAAGCGGCGCGGCTCAACAACAGCTTCCCGGACCGGCGCCAGCTGCAGAACACCCTCGACACGCTGCGCGACGCGCTGCGTCACGGGGTGTACGGCGAGCTCTACGTCGATGCGCGCGCGGGTCTGCCGAACCTGGCGAGCCTGATCCGGGTGCAGACGGACCAGGAGGTGGCGGCGGCGTCGCTGGCCCGTATGGGCACGCTGGCCGCGCTGGAGGCTCGACGCGACGAGGCGGAGGTGTTCGCGCGGCTGGCAGCGAAGCACGCGTACTTCGAGCGGCTGCAAAAGCTCGAGCTGGCGCCAGTGGACCACCACCGGGTGCTGCTGCGGCGCCACGACCCCGGGACCGGCACGGCGGCGTTTCGCATCGAGCTGACGAAGCTCGATGCATCGGGGGTGTACCTGCGGCTGTTGATCGAGCTGACGCAAGTGTCGTCGTTGTGGCAACGCAAGGTGATCGACCTCGACGAGGACGGCGAGACGGCGGCCGCCAACGAGGCGTTTCGCAGCACGGTGTATCGCTGCGCCGACCTCGACGCGGAGACGCTGTTCGTCCGCTTGCACGGGATCGAGGGCGTGCGGGTCGAGCGGGTCGCGCGTGGGGTCATCGGCCCGGTCCTGTTCTCGCTGCCGGCCGGCGAGGGCGTCATGGTGCAGCGCACCGCCGAGGCCCCCGACGACGCGCTCGGCCAGGCCTGGCACCGCTGGTCGCTCGGCGTCGGCGCGGCGGAGACGGAGCGGCCCGAGCTGCTCGTCGCCTTCGCCACCGACTCCGCCGCCGGGGACATCCGCGAGGAGAAGAGCAATGACCCGCTGTCGCCGCTGCTGGCCCTGCGCCTGGCTCCGGCAGAGTCTGCGCGGTACCGAGCGTTACGCGAGCGTTACCCGTTCAAGGTGTTCAAGGACCGAAAGTTCGTGGCGACGTCGGGGCTCAAGGCGATGGCGCAGGCGGTCTGCGATGCGGCCGGGACGCGAAATATTTTTTACGACCTGCGGGTCCCCTGAGTCGCCTGCGATGACGGCGGCGGTCGGCGGCGGTCGGCGGCGGTGAGGACTCGTGCGATCGGTGTTTGCGTGGCGCCGCGCTTTGCGTAAGGATGCGCGATAGGGTGGTCATGCCGGCCGCCGCGAGCAGGAGACGAAGCGATGCAAACTAAACATGTCTTGAGTTCCCTTGTCATCGGCCTCGTGCTGACGGGCTGCGGCAAGGATGGCGAGACCACCGGCGCCACCACGAAGACGACGACCAACAACGACACGGGGGCCGAGGAGGGCAACAGCTCCACCGGCGGCGCCGAGGGCGGTACCACGGGGACGCCGGTCACCTCGACCGACCCGAACCCGACCACAGGCATGAGCGCCACCGATGCGGAGACGGGTCAGCCCGCGACCTCGAGCGCCGGGAGCAGCACCGGTTGCGGCTTCATCTGCGACACGACCGGCGGCGACCCGAACACCAAGGAGTGTGACATCTGGAAGCAGGACTGTCCGGAGTCCGAGAAGTGCATGCCGTACGCGAACGACGGCGGCGGCTCGTGGAACGCCACCAAGTGTACGTCGGTCGACGCGAACCCCGGTCAGCCGGGCGACGAGTGCGTGGCCGAGGGCGGTGGCGTCTCGGGCGTCGACAACTGCGCGGTCGGGACGATGTGCTGGTTCCTCGACGCCGAGAACAAGGGCACCTGCGTGGAGATGTGCACCGGCAGCCCGGACGCGCCGATGTGCCCGGGCGACAAGATCTGCGACGAGTCGAACGACGGCGTGATCATCGTCTGCCTCGACACCTGTGACCCGCTGGCGCAGAGCTGTCCCGAGAACCAGATCTGCTTCTTCGACGGCGTCGACACGTTCATCTGCGACTTCGACGCGAGCGGCGAGGAGGGCCAGTACGGCGACCCCTGCGCGTACATCA
>JAYUXQ010001279.1:0-6556 GCA_043752905.1 Nannocystis sp.
GGAGAGGGCTGCCGCTTGCGCTCGGCGGCCATGCGGGCGATCTCCCGCAGGTTGCCGCGGTGGCGGACCCAGATGAGGCCGGCCATGCCGACCGCGAGCCAGCGATAGGGGCCCGGCGCGCCGGACAGCCACAGGTGGACGGTCATGGCGTTGACGGCCGTCAGCGAGGCGATCGCCGAGACGCGGGTCAGCGCGAGGGTCTGTAAGTACAAGAGGCCCGCGAACAGGCCGCTGGCGGGCATCAGCGCCGCGAACACTCCGAGCGCGCAGGCGACCCCCTTGCCGCCGCGAAACCCGAGGTACACCGGGAAGATGTGGCCGAGCGTGGCCGCCAGGGCGACGATCGCCAGGGGACCCTCGGGGCTCGGCGAGCCGCCGAGGGCCCAGTGGGCCATGGCGATGCGCACGGGCAGGTAGGCCTTGAGCACATCGAGGACGAACACGACGAGGCCCCACTTCGCCCCGAGCACGCGCACGGCATTGGTGGCCCCGATGTTGCCGGAGCCGAGCTTGCGGATGTCGACGCCGCGCGCGAGACCGACGAGCACGCCCATGGGGATCGCCGCGACCAGGTAGGCGAACAGGCTCCAGGCGAGGACGCTTTGGCCAAGGAGTTCCACGTCACGGATCATAACCGCTCCGTGGCGGGCTTGGCCACATTAAGCCGGGCGCCATCAGGCCCATTCAGGCGGGACGTCGTGCCGCCTTCTCGTCGACGCCGCTGCGCCCCATGCGGGTCGCCAGCACCGCCAGCACGTCGCCGAGGTCGACCTCGCGGTGGGCCAGGCCGACCAGCGCGTGGAACAGCAGGTCGGCCGCCTCGCGGGCCATGTGTTCGCGGTCCTCGCCTTCGAGGGCCTCGACCAATTCGCCGGCCTCCTCGTGCAGCTTGGCGGCGATCGCCGGGACGCCGCCGTCCATGAGTCCGCGGACGTAGCTCTTGCCGGTCGCGCTGGTGATCCCGCGCCCGGCCCGGCGCTCGCAGATCTCGACATACAACCGCTCGAGCACGGCCGCGGTGGCACCGTGCACCGGCGTGAAGAAGCAGCTGCGCGCGCCGGTGTGGCAGGTCGGACCACGCGCCTCGGCGTGGACCAGCAGCGCGTCGCGGTCGCAGTCGACGGCGACGCCGCGCAGCTCGAGCGTGTGCCCCGAGCTCTCGCCCTTCTCCCACAGGCACGCGCGACTGCGGCTCCAGAAGGTCACGCGCCCGTTTTGTAGCGTGGCCGCGAGGGCCTGGGCGTTCATGTGCCCGACCATCAAGACCTGGCCGTCGACGTGGTCCTGCACGACCGCGGTGACGAGGCCGTCGCGGTCGGTCTTGAGCGTGGCCCACAGGGCCGCGGGGTCGAGTTCCTGCACCGGGCTCGAGGATCAGCCGAAGCCACCCGAAATGGTCACGCCACGGGGGGCCTCCTGCGGGCGCACCGGGATGCCGTGCTCGTGCAGATACTGCTTGGCCTGCGAGATCGTGTAGAGGCCGAAGTGGAAGATGGAAGCAGCGAGGGCCGCGTCCGCGCCGCCCTGATCGACGGCGAGACCCTCACGCAGGTGCTCGAGCTGACCGACACCGCCGCTGGCGATCACCGGGATCGGCAGGCGATGGCTGACCTCGCGGGTGATCCACAGGTCGTAGCCGTCGCGGGTGCCGTCCTTGTCCATGCTGGTCAGCAGGACCTCGCCGGCGCCGAGGGCTGCGACGTGGTCGCACCAGCGCAATGCTTCCAGGCCGGTCGAGCGCGTACCACCGTGGATGACGACCTCGTAGAGTGGCTCGGTGTCGCCGGTCCTGGGCTTCATCTGCTTGACGTCGACGGCGATGACGATGCACTGGCTGCCGTACTTGTCGGCGAGCTGGCGGATCAGCAGCGGGTTGGCCACCGCGGCGGAGTTGATAGCGACCTTGTCGGCGCCGGCCTTGAGCAGGCGCCGGACGTCGGCCTCGCGGCGGACACCGCCACCGACCGTCAACGGCGTGAAGATCTGGTCGGCGACGCGGTGGACGACGTCGATGAAGGTCTCGCGGCCCTCGACGGTGGCCGTGATGTCGAGCAGGCAGATCTCGTCGGCGCCCTGGAGGTCGTAGGCGCGGGCGGCCTCGACCGGGTCACCGGTGTCACGCAGGCCCGCGAAGTGGACGCCCTTGACGACGCGGCCGTTCTTGATGTCCAGGCAGGGGATGATGCGGCGCTTTAACATCGGGCCAGGGCCTCCTCCAGCGTGAAGCTGCCCTCGTACAGGGCCCGCCCCAGGATCACGGCGTGGATGTTCTGCCGGCGCAGGGCGTCGAGGTCGGCGAGGCTGCCGACGCCACCGCTGGCGATCACGGGGATCTCCACGCCGCGTTGCAGGGCCGCGGTCGACTCGACGGCGGCGCCGACTTGCAGGCCGTCGCGGGCGACATCCGTGTAGAGCAGGGCGACCGCGCCCCACGAGGCGGCCGCGCGGGCGAGCGCCGCCGCGGGCACGCGCGACAGCTCCTGCCAGCCGGCGATCGCGACCCAGCCGTCGCGCGCGTCGATCGCTACGATGATGCGGCCCGGATAGGCGCGACACAGGGCGTGGGCGGCGTCCGGGTCGCGCACAGCGAGCGTGCCGATCACGGCGTAGTCGGCCCCGGTGGCCAGCGCGGCCTCGACGGCGGCGCGGTCACGCAGGCCGCCGCCGACCTCGACCTCGGCCCCGAGCGCGTGGGCATCGGCGACCAGCGAGCGCACGAGCTCGGTCTGCACAGGACGACCTGCGAAGGCGCCGTCGAGGTCGACGACGTGGATCCTCGTGGCGCCGGCGCGGACGAACTCGCGCAGCTTCGCGCGCGGGTCGGCGGTGTAGATGGTGGCGCGCGCGGGGTCGCCCTCCGATAATCTCACCGCCCGGCCCTCGAGGAGGTCGATCGCCGGGATGGCGAGCATGCCAGTCATCCGCGTGATGCCCGTGGTGCCCGTGGTGCCCGTGGTGCCTGTGGTGCCTGTCATCGAGGTTACGCTCACCCGCGGCCTCCGAGGATGAAGCTGCGGAGGAAGCGGAGCCCCGACCACTGGGACTTCTCGGGGTGGAACTGGCAGCCGAACACGTTGCCGCGGGCCACGGCGGCCGGGAATTCGACGCGGCCGTAGCGGCAGGTCCACATCACGTCCTCGGCCTGGCCGGGGACGACGTAGTAGCTGTGCGTGAAGTAGAAGTGCTCGTTCGTCGGCTGTACATCGTTCCAGCCGACATGGGGGATCTTGAGCATGCGCGCGCCGGGCTGCTCGCCGGCCGGCATGTCGGGCGGGAAGCGCTTGACCTGGCCGGAGAGCACGCCGAGGCCCGCGTGGCCGCCCGCCTCGTCGGAGGAGTCGAACAACATCTGCATGCCGAGGCAGATGCCGAGGAACGGGTCGCCGCGCTCGACGACCATGCGCAGGGCCGCGCCCATCGCCCCATCGACGATCGCCTGGGTCGTCGGGCCGAACGAGCCCTGCCCCGGAAACACGACGGTACGGGCCGTGGCGACCCGATCCGGGTCGCTCGTGATGTGCACCGAAGCGCCGACCTGGATGAGCGCGTGCTCGACGCTGTCCAGGTTCCCGAGCTGACTGTCCACCAGGATGACTTCGCGCGGCATCGGAGCGGGGGTCGTTTTACCACAGGTTTTGGCCCAAGATGGCGCAGTTTTTTTGCTGTTCGCCCCGGGGGCGGGGCGTGATGGGCTTCGTGGTAAACCCCGTGAGCCACCCCGGGGCGCCGATCTTCGTCGGGGCGCCGGAGGGGTACTATGCTCATGCGCGTTTTATCGAGGCTGGCGGGGTGGATGCTTGGCGCTGCACTGGTGGTCGGCTGCACCGGCGAGGGGACAGGGCCCACGTCGGGCTTGCCGGCGGTGGGCCGGCCTCCAGGCGCCTCGCAGGGGCCACGGGTGGCGGTGGTCGTGGCGTTTCGCGGCACGGTGACGGTCGAGCCGAGTCCGCTCGGCGAGGGTGCCACCTTCCCGGCGGTCCCCGAGTTACAGCTGTTGCGCGACGACCGGCTCGTCGTTGGACCGGACAGCTTCGTGCTGGTCGCGCTGCACAACGGCCACGTGGTCCGGCTCAACGCGGGGGCCAGCCTGCGCGTGGACGCGATGGCGACCTTCGACGATCCGCCCGCCGGCACCGACCTCGAGGAGAGCTTCGCCAGGCTGCTATCGCCGTCCGAACGTGGCGATGCCGAGCTTCGCGGGGCGATCACTCGCGTCGCCGGCTGGAACACGCGCATGAGCGCCGCCGAGACGATCGCGCCGCAACCTCCGCAAGCACCGCCGCTCATGCAACGGCTTTCGGCGAGGATCGAGGACGACGCGAGGCCGGTGACCCAGGACCCCGCCGACGCATCCGGCGCCGAGCAGCCGTCTGGACAGGTCGCGGCGGATCGGCCGATGGACTCGCTCGGCGCGGCCGGGACCGTGGAGCCTCCGCAGCGGCGTTCGCCGACCGCCAAGGACGATGCGCCGAGCACGGACGACACCGACGTGAAGAAGCCGACGGGGAGCCCGCCGGCCGCGCCCAGTGGCGGCTCGACGAAGCCCGGGGACAAGAACAACGACAAGGCGAAGGCAGAGCCAGAGGCCGAGAGCACGAGCTCGGAGAAGCCGTCACCACCGCGGTCGCTCGACCTGCCAAAGATCGTCGTACACCGAAGTGACGACGGTAAGCTCCTGCGGGTCAGTCTGCCCGGGCCGTTCGTGGTCGTACGTGCCGAGCTCGCGTCGTGCGCCGGACCAGGCGCGCAGATCCGCGGGCGGATCGCCGGCAAGAAGCTGGTCGAGCTGCGGATCGGCGCGTCACCCACGAAGTGTGTGCCGGGCCTGATCGGCAAGGCGGTCGCGCTCACGGACGGCTGGATCGAGATGACCGTGAAGCCGTGAGTGAGGCCCTGCGCCGCTGGTCGCGCTCGCCGGCCCGCATCGGGCTGGTGCTTGCATGCCTGTGCGCCGCGCTGTGTGCCATGCACCGGGCAGGTCGGGGGATCCACTTCCTCGAGGGGCTCGAGCGGGCGACCCTCGACCTGCGCTTCCGCTGGCGCGGGCCGATCGCGCCGGGTGACGTCGCGGTGATCGTCGCGCTCGACGACCGCACGCTCGCGGAGGCGCCGGAGCTGATCGAGCGCCGCGAGGGCGCGGCCCGGCTGATCCACGCGGTCGCCGGTCATGGGCCGGCGGCGATCGGCATCGACGCGTTTTATACCGACGAGGAGCGGCTGCTCGCGCCCGACCTCGTCGCCGATATTCGTACTTACCTGACCGATCGGACAGGCGAGGTCGATCCGGCGACGACGTTGTTACGGCGCGTCGAGGCCGAGACCGGCGGCGACGCGAAGCTGGTCGCCGAGATCGCGGCCGCCGACAGGGTCGTGCTGGCGATGCACCTCGCGAACGACCGCGCCCCGTTGCCCGCCGACCCCGCGCTCGGCCGCGGTCGCTATGGGCAGGAGGTGATCGGCGCGCACCAGCCGGCCGAGGCGAGCACGGGGGTGTTCTCGCTGCCGCGCTTCAACGCGGCCGCGCGCGCGCTCGGGGTCGTCACGATCTACGAGGACGACGACCACACCGTGCGCGAGATGTTGTTCGCGCGGCGGGTCGGCGACGCGGTCTACATGCCGTTGGTGGTCCCGTTGCTGGCGCTGCAGCAGGGCGCGTCGCCGGCCGAGACCGCGTACGTGTCCGACGCGCGGCGGGTCCAGATCGGCCGCTTACGGGTGCCGTTGACCGCGTGGGACAGCCTGCTGCTCAACTTTCGCGGGCCGGCGGGGAGCTTCCCGCAGGTGTCCGCCGCGGATGTGATCGCGGGGCGGATCGACCCGGCGCGGCTGCGGGGAAAGATCGCGTTGATCGGCGTGACCTACTTCGGACACGACACCACGCGCACGCCTTTCGGCGCAGGTGTACCGGGGGTCGAGCTGCACGCGACCGCGATCGACACGATCCTCGCGGGCGACGCCCTGGTGCGCGCGTCGGCGCTGATGGACGCGCTCGTGTGTCTGCTGTCGGCGCTGCTGGTCTCGCTGGTGTTCGTGACGCGGCTCAAGCTCGGCGCCGGGGCGCGCATCGCCGGGGTGCTCGCGGTCGCTGCGATCGACATCGGCCTCGCGTGGGGCCTGTTCCTCGCCGCCGACCGCTGGCACGCGGTCGTCTGGCCGCTGATCTCCGTGGCGGTCGTCGGTGGCGTCGGGCTGGCGATGGCCTACGTCGGCGAGGCGGTCCAGCGCGTGCGACTGCGCCGGACCTTCGCGCATTACCTCGGCGCCGAGGTGCTCGAGGAGCTGCTCGCCGACCCGCACCTGATGGACCTCGGCGGCGCGCGGCGTGAGCTGACCGTGCTGTTCTCCGACATCCGCGACTTCACCGGGCTGTCCGAGCGCCTGTCGCCCGAGGAGCTGGTCGCCCTGCTCAACGTGTACCTGACGCCGATGACCGAGGAGGTGCTGGTGCGCGGCGGTTACCTCGACAAGTACATCGGCGACGCCGTGATGGCGGTGTACGGCGCCCCGGTCCCCAAGCTCGACCACGCCGTACGGGCGCTGGCGACGGCGACGGCGA